>NZ_DASTAT010000127.1 GCF_035712445.1 Oligoflexus sp.
GTTTTTTGTCCATCAACGGCATCGAGATCGCGACGGCGTTTTTGGTCGTCCTTCTTTCCGTCGGTGCAGCGGATAAGATCAATGAGATCAACAAGAAGATCCGCAGGGCTCAGAAAGCGGCGCTGCAGGCCCAGGTGGAGGCCCGCCGCGTGACCGAACTGATGAATACCCAGCTCGAAGCCCAGGTCAAGGAACGGACTGAGGAGCTGCGGCAGCAGACCAAGGACATGAGCGTCATGCTTCACAATATCCAGCAGGGGATCTGCACCGTCGATGGTGATGGAACGATCCATAAGGAATATTCCAGCTATTTGGAGCGAATCCTGGAGCATAAGGATCTGGAGGGGCAGTCGCTCTTTCAGCTGATCTTTGCCAAATCGGATCAGCCGGCGGACAAGGTCCAGATGCTGCATTCTGTGCTGGAATCCTGCATATCCGAAGACGCGATGAACTTTGAAATCAACTCCCACCTCCTGCCCCGGCATGTTCAGCTGAAGCAGGGCGGCAGCCATCGCGATCTTGAGATTGAATGGGCGCCGATTGAAGACGCGGAAAACAGGGTCCAGAAGGTTTTGACGGCGATCCGCGATGTCACGGAAATCAAGAAAGCGGAAGCCATCGCCGCCGCCCGCCAGCGCGAGCTGGAAATCATGGGGCGCATCCTGGAGCTGCCGGCTTCGAAATTCAAGCGCTTTATACAATCCACGCGGCACCTGCTGCAGGATTGCTACACGATCCTTGGGCGCGCCGAGGTCAAGGATCATTGGAACATGATCCTGCGCAATGCCCATACCATCAAAGGCAACGCCCGCACCTATGGGCTTGATGAGATGTCGAAGATGGTGCATCAGCTGGAGAACGGGCTTTTTAGTTTCGATCGCAATCAGCTGGGTCCGGCCGAGCGGGAATTTACGCTGAAGGGTCTGAAGGGGATTGAAGAGATGCTCAACTTCTATGTCATGATTCATGACGAGAAGCTGAAGCGAGGCGCCTTCGCTGACTTTGAGGTGGCGTTGGTGCGGCTCTCGACCCTGGTGGTGGAGCATCGCGAGCAGATGAGCGCTTATCTGCAGCGGGAATTCACTGAGATCCTAAGCCGGCTGGATCAGCTGAACGTGAATAGTTTTCATAAGGCCCTGCAGCCGATCATCAGCTCGCTCAAGCCCTTGGCTGAGCAGCTGGGCAAGCGTCCGCCCATGGTGTTGATCAAGGGTGTGGATTTCTATGTCGAGCCGGATCAGACGGAAATGCTGGAGGATATCTTCGTCCACGCCTTCCGCAACAGTTTGGATCATGGCTTTACGCCGGAAGATCACGGCGAGATCATCCTGACGATCGAGCATACGGATGACTACACCGAGATTACTTATGCGGACAGCGGCAAGGGGCTGAACCTTCCTGTTCTGCATCGCAAGGCAATGGAGAAGAACCTTGTCACCGCCGACGCCAGCGAAGATGAGATCGCTCATACGATCTTTGTGCCGGGCATTTCCAGCGCGCAGGTCGTCACCGAGATCTCGGGCCGCGGAGTCGGGATGGAGGCCGTCCGCGCGTTTGCGAAGCTCCTGGGCGGTGATGTCGAGGTCGTGCTGGACGGTCCAGGGACGATTGAAGGCTACCGCAAGTTCCATCTTCGCATCCGCCTGCCGCTGCAGAAGAAGATTGTGCAACGCGGGATGCATCTGGTGGCGTCATGACCTGCCGGCCGATTACGCTGTCGCTCGATTACGCTGTCGCCCGATTACGCTGTCGCTCGATTACGCTGTCGCCCGATTAAGCTGTCGCCCGATTACGCTGTCGCCCGATTACGCTGTCGCCCGATTAAGCTGTCTTCTTCCGAAGATTGCGCGGCCCCGACTGCAGGAACATCGGCGAATAATTATCCGTGTTGAAGAAATGTAAAGCCGTGTGCGACGAGTCGAGCTTGCTTTCCTTCACGCTCTGCTCGATGTCGATGAGCCCGATAAACTCGGTGCGCTTCAAGGGATCGACGTTGATGATCAGACTATCCACATGCTTATAGCAGAAGAATAAGCCCAGTCCGGCGCCGCCGCTTTCTTCGTTGAATTCCGGTGTGCTCTTGATGGAAAAACAGCGCGTCAGGCACTTCAGGACAAGGTCCCGCGTGATGGAACCGAAGGGATCGGTCACCGAGATCGCAATGCGGCGGCCGTCACTGCCGAATTCCAGACGGGCGGCCTGGGTCACAGGCAGGATGACTTCCTCGGTGCGCTTCTTGTGATTATGCAGACGGTTGCCACGCGCATCGATCGGCGCATCGAAAATCGCATTCATCAGGAGCTCTTCCGCCACGACTTCCATATGCTTGATAATCGCGCTGCGCAGGCCCATGCTGCGGCCATACTCTTTCAGGAATTCAATGTACTCCCGACGCGTGGCGGCATCGCGAATATGAAAGGTCCAGGTGTGCGCGCCCCAGTTCAGGTATTTCTTCAAACCGAAAATATCGTTGTGCATGATCTTGGCAATAGTGCCCAGAAGGTCGCTATTGTTCAAAGCATTCTTCGGACCCTTGGCAATAAAATTGGTAAAATGGCGAAGATCTGATAAATAAGGAAAAATCTCGGTCAGGGGTGACTGGGACATCACGATAGTCGGAATGGTCGCCAGCTCGATCCCACGGCTGATCAGATGCTGATGACCTTCCATGTCCAACGCGTAGGTATTGAACTGATGCTCGATGACCGCATCCTCAAGCTTTTTGAAGGACTCGGGGGCCACCACCTCGCAGCCGGCGGCAGTCAGGATGCGCAGGGCATCGCGCCGGTTCTTGCGTTGAGGGTCGAAAAAGAGAATTTTGTTGTTTTGCATGGATAACGGTCCTTCGATCCATTGGGCTGTCCGGGTTCTTTCGACAAAGAAACGGCCTATGTTAGCTCGGAAGGAATGGTCGAGAACCTGAGAAGGTCCGACGCACGGCAGTGATAAGAGCTTGAAATTCAGTCGAAAATTATATACGCAGAAGATCGCGAATTTGCTGCGGAGAAAGCCCAAAATGATGCAGGAACCTGGCTCCACCAAAGTCCTCGATTCTTCCGTACTGGAAGGCTTGCGCGTTTACGCCAAATCTGGTGCATTCCTTCAGCAAGTTATTGAGATATTTGAACAACACGGGCAGATGTCTCTGGACGAGCTGTTTGCAGCTTCCGAACTCGACGACAATGAAACAGTCCGTCGCGTCGCCCATCGGCTCAAGGGCAGCTGCCTGAATGTGGGAGCCACGCTGATGGCCCAAAAGCTCAGACTTTTGGAGCAGTTGTGTGCTGCGAATGCTGCGCGGGAGGACACCCATGTCCTGATCGCAGGGCTGCCAGAGGTCTTCTCGGACACCTGTAACGCCCTGAAAACAATCCCCTGATTTCCACTGGACCCAAGTCCTGGTCCTGATCTGCCGAAGATCAAACGGGGAAGTTTCCCTGTAGTTCACGGAACGAACTTTGGCAGGCATGGATGGCGTTTCGACGAAATATCTTGCAGAAAATTCGCCACGCAGTGGTTCGGAATCTCTTCCGACCCAAGCTGGGTGACATTCACGCCAAGGCCACAGCCGCCTATCGCCGCAAGTATCATCGCCATGATGTGTCGTCGTATGAATTGGCCTTTGTCACCCTCGGGGATAAGACCTTTCGCATCCTGAATATCAGCTACGGTGGTCTGCGCGTGCGCGGAGAAAATCTGGAGTCTCTGCTACCTCTTTTAAAAAGCGGCCAGGTCGTGCAGGCCGGCATCGCCATCATGGGTTCATCCTATAAGATGCCGGTGAAGGTTGTGGCTCTGGATAAGAGCATGGCCGGTCTGAGTTTTGAACGCGTGCAGAGCCTGGATGAGCAGTTCCTGACCCGCTTTCTTTATTTCATGGATGCCGGCATCCTTTTGAAAGCCTTGCCCAAGGGCAGCGTCGGTGACATCTATCAGAATCCCGCCTGGCATTCCTATGGCGGTGTGAATGGAGCCATCGAAGTCCATCTGCATTTGGATGGGCAGAGCGAAGTGGTCGAGGCCCATGTTTTCTATCTGAATGGGTTGCGGCAGGATTTCGCCGTCTTCACCTCGCGTGGAATCACCGTCTCGTGCATGCCGAAGCGTGAGCTGAAAACGCGTGACAAGCGCGAGATCCTGGTCCATGTGCTCTGCATTATGATCGGTCTCAGACAGGTGGGACGCACGGATCGTCTGGATGCTTTGATCGAAGGCGGACTCTCCAAACTTTTCCGACCCAGCAATAAAACTCTTTAAAGATCCCAGATGCGATGATCACCGAAGGCAATCGGCCAGCGGAGACAGTCCGTGCGGTCGGCTCCGTTCAGAATATGATAAAGGGCCCGGATCACACCCGCGTGCGTCACGATCAGAACGGGCCCTCCCTGATTCCAAAGTCCCGGATCATGCAGGAAATCCTTCACGCGCAGGATCAGCTGTAAAAAGCTTTCTCCAGCGGGCGGGGCTCTGTGCACCACGTCCTCGGTCCAGTGTTCGCTGATATCCCTGGGAAGTTCATTCCAAAGAAGACCTTCCCAATCACCAAAGGAAAGTTCCATAAGCCGCGCGTCCTTTTCCACAGAGCCGCGGCCTAGATCGGTGGCCAGCTGATAGCAGCGCTGCAGGGGACTGCTGATCACGCGCGCAAACGGCAGATCCGGGAGAGCCCGCCTTACAGTTCCGAGATCTTCGGGATAGCTGGATGCCAGAGGCACATCGAGCTGCCCGTAGCAGGTTCCTGCGGCAACGCCGACCGCTGTGTGGCGCAGTGCCACGAGTCTGCGATCAGCTGGCATCCAGGCCACCTCTCTGCTCATTTTCCAGCTCACCCCGCGTGGCCGGTGCGGCTGCGAACCAGCGGCGACGATAGAAATACAGCCAGAGCGAGCCAGCGGAAAGGATCATGAGGCAAAGGGCAAAGGGATAGCCATAGAGCCAATCGAGTTCCGGCATATTCCACTTCGAGGTCCGGTTGAAATTCATTCCATAAAGGCCGGTGATGAAAGTCATGGGAATGAAGGTTGCGGTGATGATGGTTAAAAACTTCATCACCTCGTTGGAATGATGCGTCTGGAGCGAGAGGTGAAGACTGATCAGCGTCTTGGAACTGTCCTTTTGGTTTTCCAAAAAGTCGAGAATCTGAATCGTATGATCAAAACAGTCCCGCATATAAACAGTCACATCCTCATTGATCGGCGATTCAGGATCGCGGATCAGCTGGGTGAGAAGCTCCTTGTGACTCCAGAGGATGCGGTGGAAATAGTTCAGGCGGGATCCGATATTATAGATATCAAGGATGGCAGCCGGTTTCAGCGCATGCACGACCTCTTCCTCGGCCAGTTCAAGCTTATGCGCAAAATACTCGGCAATCGGGAAATAAAGGTCGATCACCGCATCAATGATCGCGTAGCAAAGGTAATCGCAGCCTTTGAAGCGAATCTGCCCCACTTTTTTCTGGATGCGATTGCGGATGGATTCCATGTAGTCGATCGGCGAATTTTGAAAGCTGACGACAAAACCCTGGCCTATTATGATGCTGACATGCTCGCTCTCATTGCGCGCATCGAGACGGGGAATGTGCACGGTGATGAAGCTATAGGTGTCGAAGTACTCGACCTTCGGCCTTTGATACTGGTTGATGATGTCTTCCACCGTCAGACGGTGAATGCCGAGCTCCTGACAGAGCTTTTGAATCAAAGGCACATTCCCGAGGCCGATGACGCTGATCCAGGTCACCTGGTGCAGTTTCACCAGCTCACCCAGTCCGGGGACATCATCCAGATTCCGGGCATCGAGCTTATCCTGATCATAGGCCATCAGCACAAGGCGGGTCGGGGTCGGGTCAATGGGGTCAATGACCGTACCCGGACTGCTGCCTGGGGGCGGACGGTGGAAGATATTGTAACGGTTCCGGCGTTTGGTCAGTAACTTGTTAGGCACGGGTGCTTGTCTCCTTATCGTGCAGAAAGCTTCAGCCCTGGGCCGAGGCGTAGCGTCTGAGTCCGCGTTCCCAAAGCCAGCGGTTCAGCAGGAAAAAACCGATGACGACAGCGAGCATGTGCAGGACCGAGGTCCAGCCCACGTCATCAAAGAGCGCCTGGGCCGGAATGGAGGCGAACACGGAAAAGGGAACGATGCTCAAAAGGACTCCTTTGATGACGCCATGAAAAATATGATGCGGCCTTGTTGCAAAGTTTACACCTTCAAAATAAATGGACAAGGGCCCCTCGGTGCTCTCCGTCCAAAAAACGCTCATGAGCATGGCGAAGATCACCAGGAAATAAAGAAAGCTGGCGGTCAGGATCATGATCCCATAAATCAGATAGGCCTGCCAGGAAAGGGGGACGGGATAACGGGAAAGGGCCCAGATCAGAATGCAAACGGCGATGCCCACATTGATCAGCGACCCGAAATTGATATGCCGAAAGCCCACAAAAAACCAGGATGAAATGGGTTTGGTCAGGTAATGATCCAAAGCCCCCAGGCGATACATCTGCTGAAAGGCGTGATACATGTCCGCGAAGAAGGTCATCTGCAGCGCGTCCACCACCAGAAAACCGCTGATAAAGACCATGGCCTGCGAACGATTCCAAACACCGATGAATTCCGTGTGGCTGTAGAGGATCTCATAGAACCCAAGGAACATGCTGTAAAAGACCACATCCATGATCACGCGGAACAGGAGCTCGGCCCGAAACTGCATGGCCCGTGAGGCGGCGAAGCGGAGAAAATTCATATAGATGCGCAGGTAACGCCACAGCATAAACTTGCTCCTTTCAGGCCCCGATGCCGGAATAATTGCGGACGCCCCGGCTGAAGCTGAAGCGGGCGAGGACATTGAAAACCACGATCCAAAGGCAACCGATGCTGCAGCCCTGCAGGAATTTCATCCAGGACATCTTGCCCAGCAAAGCCTCGGCAGGCCACGCCGCGAGTATGGGAAAGGGCGTGTAAAACAGGATGTCCCGAGCCCAGGCCGGATAAAGGTCCATCGGAATCAACTGCCCGCCGAGGAGCATGATCAGAAAATTCAAAAGGACCAGCAGCGCCCACACCTGTTCGAACCAGAACGCCAGAGTCTGAAGGCAGGCGTTGATCAGAAAACGAATCGTGATGCCAAAGACCACGAGCACCAGAAACTGAACAAGGCTCGCGGCTCCGGGCCAGGGCATGTCCTGAAGCGCGAAAACCGCCCAGAAAAGGAGAAGGGCCAGGAAACTCTGACAGAAACTGACGAAGGATCCGCCCAGGTGCATGGCATAGCGAAAGCCAAAGTAGGAAACGGGATAAACGAGATACTTGTTCAAGGCTCCCGAATAGATATCATCCCCGATGCCTCCGAATTGATCGGAATTCATCTGCACCTTGCGCAGAATCGAAGTGATCATGGAATAGAGGACAAGGGTTCGCAGGGTGAAACCCGGGAAGGATTCACCGCCGCGCGAGGCCAGAACCGCGCTCCAGAGATACCAGTTGATCGAGGCCACCACGAAAAGCTCAAGCGAAAGGCTGATCCAAAATCCCCAAGGATAGGCGAGCCGCATGCGCATCTGTCCGCTCATCACCTGCCAGAACCATTTCATGACGGCTCCCTGGCTGTTTGCAGCGCATCAATAATGCTGGCGAGGTCATCCTCTTGGATCGCAAGATCGACCAGCGGCGCCACGCGCAGTATCTTCAGAATGGTTTCACTGACATCATCCTTGGGCACGGAGAGGACCAGAGTACTCGCTTCCTCGCCTTCCGCTTTCGCATGCGGGCACACCTGAAGGATGGCCGCTTTCATCGCTTCATCTTTGATGCCAAGCCTGATTTTTCGCGTTTGCGCATAGCGGCTCGTGATATCGGTAAGGCGGCCGGAGAAAACGAGTTCGCCGTCGCGCAGGATCAGAAGGCGTTCGCAGAGGGCCGTGACATCCTCCATATAGTGACTGGTCAGGATCATGGCCGGTTGAAAGGTGCGGCGGTATTCGTGCAAAAAGTTGCGAATGGCTCTTTGGGAGCCGATATCCAGACCGATGGTCGGTTCATCCAGAAAAATCACTTTGGGCTGATGCAGCAGCGCGGCGATGAGTTCGAATTTCATGCGCTCCCCAAGGCTCAGACGGCGGATCTGTGTCTTCAGGAGTTTGCGCAGATCCAGGGTATCGAGGAAATAATCGAGACGCTTCTGATAATCCTTCGGATCTATGCGATAGATTTCCTGCAAAAGGAGCAGACTGTCAGCCGCGGGCAGATCGGGCCAGAGCTGAGATTTCTGGCCCAGGATCAAGGCGATCTGGTGCTTGAACTGAGCTTTTCTCTGCCAGGGCACAAAGCCCTGCACGTCAGCGGTCCCGGAGCTGGGATGCATGATGCCGGCCAGCATCTTGATCAGTGTGGTTTTCCCGGCCCCATTGGCCCCGAGCAAACCGACGATTTCACCGGGTGCCACTTCAAAGGATATAGGTCGAAGGGCATGCCGATCCAGCCAACGCCGGTGGAAGAGGCTTTTGATGGAACCCATGAGCCCTGGGTCTTTTTCATGAATGCGATAGGTTTTCGACAGGTTTTGAACCCGAATCACGACGATCCTCACTGCTGTTCGAGTATCTCGCATCATAGCACCAAAATTTGAGCTTTGACTGCTCTTGCTGAAAGCGGCAGGGTGACATGGTTTGGTCACTCTGTTGAAAATATTTGGGGACAGAGTCATCAGAGTGAGCTGTCCTCACTTGCAGTCTTCGCGGAAACTTGCTAATTCCGAAGCAACACTCAAATCACTTGTGGGCAAGGGTTTCATGACTCTTCGTCGAATACTTGTTAGCCTTGGAATCCTGGCGGCGCTCGCTGGAGCGGCTCTCTTGCTGCTGCCGTCAGCGATGAAGCCTGTGAAATCCGTCGAAGCCAAGCCGCGCGAAGACTTTCCGGCTCGGTCGTTTGAATTTTCCTATGAATCCCAAAGCTATCTGAATCCGACCTTGCCTTCTGCAGCCGGCAAAGGCCAGGGTCTGACGATCGCCTGTGAATCCAGGGGGCTTATGCACCTTGGCCGGCCGCGGGCCATGACCCTGCACTTTCTTTTTGAATTCACATCTGTGCTCTGTGGCGGGGTCAACGTCATGAGTGAACGCGGCCTCGCGCGTACGGTTCACTATTCCCGTGAATTTCTGGCCTCAGAGGATGCCATGCAGCGCGCGACGGAAGACCCGGCGCTGGCCATTGCCCGCAGTCTTTTTTTGCCCATGGATCTGGGTCAAAAGTCACGCTGGTCGGACGATCGGAGTTTTGATGAGCTGCGAATTGAAGGACGCATCACGCCTGAATTGGCCTGGGTCATGGATAAGGGGCAGGTGCAGTGGACGAAAAAATTCTCGGGTCCAGTGCCCGGGGATGAAGGGGCGAGAGGACTTTCGCAGTCGCTTCAGTACCAGGTCGGGGCGCGGAGTGAGGTGAGTGAACCGATGGAATGGGGACTCCTGCAGCTCGATGGCCATGAACAGAGCGTTTCCCTTCAGAACCAAAATCTGGTGGCGCGCACGGATATCACTGTTCGTCTGGTGCGGACCAGCGTATCGGATGCCAGGGCTTTGCGGGATCTTTGGGCCGACACGGAGATCAATCGTCCGGCAGCCGCCCCGCGGATCATGAGCAGCGCGGACAAGGACAGGATCCTGCAGCGCTGGCGTCACTTCCGTGATCGGGAAGGTCAGAATCCAGCGCGAGGTGCCAATGAAGAGAGTCAGGATGAGTATCTGGAACTGAAAAAGGCGCTGCGTGACGAGCCTTCACTGGCTGATGAGCTCGTGGATGATTTCAACGATATGGATCCTGCGAGCAGTGCCTTCGCCACGCTTTCCGGCGCCTTGATCTATTCAGGAGAAGCCGCGGCTTTGAATGCTTTTGTCAGAAAAGCGCTTGAGCATAAGAATGAAATGGAATGGCAGAGCCGAGCCTTGCCGATGATAGGCCTCGCTCCGGTCCCCACAGCGCAGAGCTGGACGTATTTGGAAACCATGCGCAAGCAGGCCAATGAAGCGAACCTGAAAAGTGCCGCCGAGCTGGGCATGGGAACGCATCTGAAGCATGGGTTTCAGGACGGGAATTTCGTGGCCGAGATTCAGATCCGTATGGAAAATGCGCGGACCCAGGACGAACGCCTTCATTTATTGGATGTGGTGGGAAATGCCGGCCTGGATCAATTCTTCCCTTTGATACGCTCGTGGCTGCCATCGGCCTCGCCGGTCCTGCGGATTCGCATTGTGCAGGCTTTGCGTTTTATGCTGAGGCCCGACGCGGAAATGCTGCTTATGCAGCTGGCTGCTGATGCCGAGCCGGAATTGGCGCTCGGCGCTTTGCAGAGTCTGCGCGAGCGTCAGGTTTCGAATGCTTCGATACCCCTTCTTTTACACATTCTAAGCAGCCGTTCGGATGATCGCATCCGGCTTCAGGCTTTGGAGAATCTTTACGAGGCCAGGCATTTGGATGCCGATCTTCTGCCGAAGATTCAGCGAATACGCTCCGGGCTGAGCCTGAGTGCGGCCCTGGCAGCGGCCTGGAATCAAATCGAGAAAGACTGGGTGGATCCGGTGGAAACCTGATCCGGTTTTTTAACAAAGGGAGATTGGTTATGCAAAAGTTTTGGATGGCAGCAGGGGCTTTGGTTCTGATGACCAGCGAAATGTCCGCCGCTGAAAAATGCCGCGACTGGGGCTGGCAAACGGGCAGTCGCCGCACCGCGCAGTTTGGTCTGAACGCGGATCTTTGCCTGAGCGCGCAGAACCCACAGGCTATCGTGAATGAAGTGAAGGCGAGCGGGGAAGCGGAAGGCTATCTGCTCGACAAACGCATCCCGCTTTTGCGAACCGAAGCCGGCACCCGCAATCATCAAGGCCAGGCCCTGGAACTGAGCGCTGGAGTTTTCGTGGTGGGACAGAAGGTCTGGAGCCCAGCCATGAATGTGAACCAGCCCTCTTATGCGCAGAGCTTTAATCTGCCGGCGTTGGACGTGGAATTCCCCTATCGCGTTCAGCTCGGTCCCATCGGTGTGAAGGTTGCGGCGGGCTTGCGCGGGAATGCGGGCGTGGATCTGAATGCTTCCGCTGAACTCGCCCAGCTTCAGGCCCGCATGGTGCCGCATCTTGATACCAGCGGTTATGCACAGGCGGATATCGACCTTTGGCTCGCGCATGTGGGAGCGGAAGGTACGCTGCTCTTCGCCCGAGGCAACATCAACCTTGGTGCTTCCACTCAGGTGGTGCTGCGCGATCAGGCTGCGGTACTCACAGGATCCGTGCAGGGGCTTTACGAGCTGCGCGCTCTGGATGGTCGCCTGAATGTTTATGCCGATACCAAAGCCGCGCGTCGCCGCGGTGTCCACAGCTGGGAACGCCAGCTGATTGGTTTTGATGGATATGCTCTGCAAGGCAGCATGTTTGAAGCTTCCATCCCCGAGCTGGTGATTTATTAAGAGCCCAAGCGAAACGATTTTAAAGTCGTAAGCGAACATGATTGCTGAGAAGTTGCGTCGCCTTACGACTTATTCTTGCCTTCTTCCCGTTATTGCCTATCTATTTGCAAGGGAGCGTGTTAAGGTCCCGTTATCGCATTCCTGCGCTTCTATCGAGCCTGTAAGTAATTCTGCTTGTTTTCTCTTTAGCCGCCGATGCATTCTGGAGGCCCCCCATGGGCAAAAATTTATATGTTGGTAATCTCGCTTATTCCGTTAATGATGCAACGCTGATGGATGCGTTCAATCAATACGGAGAAGTTGGATCGGCCAAGGTCATCATGGATCGTGAAACAGGTCGTAGCAAAGGCTTCGGCTTTGTCGAAATGATCGATGCCCAGGACGCGGCCATGGCTATGGATAAGCTGAATGGCAGAAATTATGATGGTCGTCCCATGACTGTCAATGAAGCCAGACCGTCTGTCCCCCGCAGCTATAACAGCAGCTCGTCGGGCCGGAATGGTCAGGGTTATTGATTTCCTGATGAATTAGGAAATCCAAAGAAAAGGCGCTTCAGGCGTCTTTTTTTTCTGTCTTTTCCTTTGAATATCGCATCCCCTGAGGAGAGTGGAATGGTTGATCTTGCTGCCGACCGAAGAATCGTGGATTTCATGGATAAATGGCGCCGGGTTTTTCGAAGCGACGCCGAACTTTTGGAAAAGAATCCGACGACGGAAAGCTTTTTCACCGAAGCGGAAATGCTGAAGACCTTTCTGAGTGAAAGAGGCGGTTCCCGCAGTCTGGCCTATGCGCTGCGCGTCATGGCTCATATTCCTGGTTTGACCCAGGGACTTAAGCAGACCTTTGCCAGAGAATGCAACTGAGCATGAAGCAGCTGAATTCCGTGAGTTTGATGGCCGCTCCCAGGCAATCCCCGGTCAAGCCCTCCAATTTTTTCTGCAGATAGTATCTGATGGCGACAAAAATCAGAATGAAGACAAGAAAAAACAGGACGAGCCGGGCATCAGGCAGAAGCCAGGCTGTCAGCAGCAGCGGCCATAACGGAAGAAGGACCCGCCAGCCCCGGAAGGACTGTGGGATGAATCCCTCGGATCGGCTGCCTGCGTGATTCAAATAGGGCAGAGAGCCGAGCAAAGGAATCACGATGCTGCGGCTCAGAATGGTGCTTAAAAGCAGGGCGGTCGCCTTTTGGTTCAGGGCTGTTTCCTTCAAGGCGAGAAAACTTCCGCCCAGGACCAGTATCAAGGCCAGCACTCCATAACTTCCGACCCTTGGATCCTTCATGATTTCCAGGCGGCGGCTCGCCGTTTGTCCCCCTAGCATTCCATCCGCAAAATCCGCAAGGCCATCCTCATGCATACCGCCCGATAAAAGACAGGGAAAAATCAGAGCCCAGAAAAGGGCGAGCTCGACGCTCATGACGCGTGAGGCCAGCAGGAATATTCCATACTGCAGGCCGCCGATGCACCAACCCAAAAGAGGAAGCTGCAGACTGGCCCGGGTGAAGGCATCTGCCGGCAAAGTCCAGGGTATGGGAATGCGGGTGAAGCACACGATGGCCGCAAGAAAGCTTTGAATGGCTTTCATGAGGGCCCAGGTCCCGCGACTTCCGCACTGGCAAAGGTGGCCATTTCCGAAAGAATGGCAGCCGCGGATCGAAGCAGCGGCAAAGCCAGGGCGGCTCCGGTGCCCTCGCCCAGGCGCATCTGAAGATCAAGGAGCGGTGCGACTTCAAGATGCTGCAGAAGTGCTGCGTGGCCAGCGGCCGCGGAACGATGCGCAAAAATCAAATAGGTTTTGACCTCGGGACAGAATTTCACCGCGACAAGAACGGCTGCGCTTGCAATGAGTCCATCAACCAGGATCAGCATTCTTTCTTCCGCTGCGGCCAGGGTCGCGCCTGCGATCATAGCCAGTTCAAATCCACCGAATACGCGCAGCGCCTCCATGGGATCTTTGATGCGCCCATGCTTGCTCAGAACCTGCTCCAGACACCCCTTTTTATTCCGCAGCTGCTCATCATCACAGCCGGCGCCACGACTCACAGCATCCTGCAAAGGAATATCACAGAGACAATGAATCAAAAGAGCCGCAGATGAAGAATTGCCTATGCCCATTTCCCCAAACGCCACCGTATTGCAGCCATCTGCTTTGAGCGCGCGTACAGAGTCGGCCCCGGCCTTCAGAGCTTGTTCCAGCTCTTCGGCAGACATCGCGGCTTCGTTCAACATGTTCCGGGTCCCGGGCCCCAGCCGGCGATCCTGAACAGAGGGCCACGGTGTTGGCTCCAAAGTTCCTGCATTGATCAGGTGCAGATCCCAACCCAGCTCACGCGTCAGAACATTGATCGCGGCCCCGCCTTGCGAAAAATTCCGCACCATGGCTCCGGTCACGCTTTGCGGATAGGGACTGACGCCTGCCCTGGCGATGCCGTGATCAGCCGCAAAGACGAGCAGGCTCGGTCTTTCAATGCGTGGCTTCAAAGTCTTCTGCACAAGGCCGATCTGCAGAGCCAAGGATTCAAGGCGACCCAACGAATGAAGCGGCTTGGTCTTCTGATCCAGCTCCGCCTGCAGCGTGGGCACAAAATTAAGATCGGGAGCGCTGATATTAAAGTGCATGGTCTTTCCTTGCCGGCAAATGAAGGAGTTTCAGGATGGCGTTCATATCAATGTGCTGATCCCAGGTCGCCGCCAGTTCATCAAAGGCCTTCTGCTGGGCCCGCGCCTGGCTGTGTTTGATCGGTGATAAACCCTTGACCCGCCTGAGGGCATTGATGGTCGCAAGGCGCAGATGGGTGTTATCGAAGAGCCCATGAATCAGGGTTCCCAGGAAGTTTCCGTTCGCATGCAGCCAGCCATCGACACTGCCATCCTCGGCATCATAAAGAGCTTTCCCGCCTGGTTCCGAGTCGGATGGCAGCGTCACCTGCCCCATATGAATCTCGTAACCTTCGACGGGCGTGCCGCTCATATTCGGCATCCAATGAGGCGCTTTGATGAACTGCATCGACCTCTGCCGCGTGATCTTTTCCGCCGTAAAATGCGTGTGCACCGGCAGAAGACCGAGGGCCTCGACGCGGGTGACGTCCGCTTCCACCTGCTCGGGATCATCGACATGAAGGCCCATCATCTGATAACCGCCACAGACGGCCAGCATCGGTTTATGATCCGCCAGGCGCTGTTTTAAAGCCTCATCGAAGCCGCGTTCCCGCAACCAGCGCAGATCATTGATGGTGGCTTTCGAACCGGGTATGATCACAAGGTCGGCATCCCGGATTTCACGCGGGTCCGTGACATAGGCCACATGGCAATGCTGCTCTTCTTCAAGCTTCGCGAATTCATCATAGTTGGAAATTCGCGGCAAACGGATCACGGCGATATCAATGCCAAGGGGATCACGACGCAAACGATCCGGCCGCGTATCCAGCCCGAGTGAATCCTCTTCGGCCACTCCGTGATGCCGCATGTAAGGCAAAACACCGAACACAGGCTTTTGACTGCGTTCTTCGATAAAGCGGATGCCATCGACGAAGAGCGCGGGATCGCCCCGAAATTTATTGATCACAAAGCCGGCCACCAGCTCCCGCTCATCCGGATCCAAAAGGTCCACGGTGCCCAGGAGCGAGGCAAAAACACCGCCGCGATCAATGTCGCCGACCAGGATCACAGGAGCCTGAACGCTCTTCGCAACGAACATATTCACAATGTCATTGGCTTTCAGATTGACTTCCGCGGGACTGCCGGCGCCTTCCACGATGACGACATCATGAGTTCGTCTCAGTTGCTCAAGGCTCTTCAGAATAATTTCACGGAGCCGCGGCTTCGCTTCATGATAACTTCCAAAGTGATAGCGTCCGGCCGGGCGCCCCAGCACGACCAGCTGCGAGTGACGATCACCCTCGGGCTTCAATAAAAGGGGATTCATATGCACCGTGGCTTCCACGCCTGCGGCCTCGGCTTGAATCAGCTGCGCCCGTCCGATCTCGCCTCCATCACGCGTGACGCCGGCATTCAGGGCCATGTTCTGCGCTTTAAAAGGCGCGACCTTGAAACCGCGCTGAGCAAACCAGCGGCAGAGCGCGGTGGCGATCAGACTCTTGCCCACGTTGGAGCTGGTTCCTTGAACCATAAGGACAGGACTTAGGCGGGGCATGATAACTCCTCGTCGAGGGCTTTCCAAAAACGCTGCAGCTCGGCCTGCGGCCGCGCCGCCACACGAATCCAAGCGGGTAAATCATAGGATGCGCAGCTGCGGACTAAAATGCGATGCTCACTCCAAAGCCGTGCGATCAGAGGGTCGACGTTTTGGGGTTTCAGCAGAGTGAATATCGTTTGCGAGGGCACATAAGGGATGGAACGGGCCTGAAGCCCTGCCTCCAAAAGCTGATGATCGTTCAGCAGCAGCTCACGGCTGCGGGTCAGCTTCTCATGATGCTCGACGATCCAAAGTCCAGCCGCCTGGGCCAGGCTATTGACTGACCAGGTGGGGATTTCCTGAGCGATCTCCCGCAGAAGATAGGGATGCGCCTCCATATAACCAAGGCGCAGACCGGCTATGGAAAAATCCTTGGTCAAGGAATGAAAGCGCAAAGCATTCGGCGGCCATTCCAAAAGACTGGCCGAACGCCAGTGAGGACTGAGGCTCAAAAAAGAATGATCCAAGCAAAAAAGCGTCCGAGGATAATGGGACGCAAGCCGACTGAGACCGCTCATATCCTGAAAGAAGCCGGTCGGGCTGCAGGGGTTGCTCAGGAGTATAAGCACAGGATTATGCGCCTCCAGAGCGTCTTTCAATTCATCCAAGGTCCATTGGAATTGATTTTTTTCTTCGGCGCGGAAAACAATCCGTTCCGCGCCTGTTCGCAAAGCCGCGCGCGTGAACTCTGAATAATTGGGTTCCACGGCGATCCATTTCAAACCGGGCTTTAAAAAAGCCCGCGCCGTCGCCCAAAAGAGTTCATTGCAGCCATTGCCCACCAGAATTTCTGCGGCAGTGCGGCCCGCAAGAGCAGCGAGGCCCTCGCGCAATTCCTTCTGCTCGGGATCAGGATACTGATCAAAGGCCTGACGCGCGAGAAAGGTGACAAGGTCCGGATCGGGACCGTAGGGATTGATATTCACACTCAGATCCAAAACGGAAGGATCGGGCAAAGCGCCGTCCGGAGTCAGGCCTCCGTGCTTCCATATCCTAGGCTCCATGTGTCCCCCTTATGCCCATAGTCCAGCCATCAGCAGCGCAGCGGCCATAAAAAAAGGCCAGGCCAAGGCCGCCGCCCCTTCTGCAAAACGCCAGGCCTCATGAATCAAAGGCAGCGTGCTGGGTCTTAAACGCTGACCGAGAGTATAGACCGAGGTCTTCCGCAGCTGGATGCCGAGCATTCCCGCCATCGTTGCCATGGGCCAGCCTCCATTGGGACTCGGCGTCAGCGCATGATCCCGACGCGCGACCGACCATGCGAACGCAGCCCTGGGCGTGTCGAGGTTTTGAATGCGGCCATTGATGCTGCGCGCGGCGAGAAGAAAGAGAACGGTGATACGCGCCGGTATATAATTCAAGACATCATCCGTGCGGGCGGCGACGCAGCCCAGATTCTTATAATGATTCTTGTAGCCGATCATGGCGTCCATGGTATTCACGGCCCGATAAAAAACCGCCCCCGGCACTCCGAAGAACACAGCGAAAAACCAGGGTGCGATCACGCTATCCGATAAATTTTCGGCCAGGGAACTGATGGCGGCTTCGGTCAGCTCCTCTTCATTGAGTTGACTCGCATTCCGGCTGCAAAGAGCCCGCAGCTCAAAACGAGCGGCATCCACATTGCCCTGCTCCAGATGCTTATGCACATTCTCCGCGGCACCACCCAGAGCTTTCCAGGCAAAGCTCGCCTTGAGCCAGAAGGTTGTGATGAAAAGCTGCGGGATCGGCAAGGCTTCCGCAGCTTGAATCGTGAAATAAGCCGCGCCTGCAAAAAATGCGGGAATCGTGAGGGTAAGGAGCAGCCCGCCCATGAATTCGAAGCGCGCCCCGCGACCCAAAAAAATCCTTTCGCCCCAGCTTATCGTACGGCCTATCCAGACCACCGGATGGAAACGGTTGGGATACTCGCCGACCAAAAGATCCAAGGCGAGGGCAAGTATCCACGCCAGAGCAAGGATCAGGGGGCTAGGCATGGTCCGCCTCGTTCGCGAGTCGGACCAGTTTTTTCATCGGCAGTATCACGCCCATCGCGGCCAGATGCACTTCATGCGCGACAGCTGCGATGTCCTGCTGCAGGCGTCCGTTCAGATCACGGAAGCGTCGGGCCATCGCATTATCCGGCACGATTCCAAAACCGACTTCATTGCTGACGAGGAGAACCCGCGGCGCCTTGGTCATCGCTGTCTGAAGGCCCAGATGAATTTCCTGGCGAATGGTGGCGTCGTCCTTCTCCTGCATCATGAGATTACTGATCCAAAGCGTCAGACAATCGATGAGGATGACATCAAAGAAGGGTTGGAGCCGCAGATGCTGATGCAAACCGAAGGGCGCATCGAGAGTTTGGAAATCCTCGCGCCTTTCCTCCTGATGCAGTCGAATGCGTTCCTGCATTTCCGCGTCCCAGGCCTGGGCTGTGGCCACGAAAAGCCTATTTTTACCGCATTTAAGCGCTGTCGCGACCGCGAATCGACTTTTGCCGGAGCGGGCGCCGCCGCTGATCAAATCCAGTCGGGATTGGCAAGGCAGAGATAAGACTGGGGGATCATCAGCAAACAAAGCCGGCACCTTCATATTTCATCCTATGGGCTAAGGTTATTTCATTGCCGCTTGGACCCTGTCAAGCACCAGCGGATGATCGGGATGCAGCTGCATCCAGCGCTGCACACCCTTCTCGACGGCGGTGAAGACTGCAGCACCAATGGCGGATCCAACGGCTGTATGCTTGCCTGCATAAGGATTCACGAGCGCCCTATCGAGACAGGCTATGGCATGGCAGTCGGTGCCTGTCCCGGTCGCGGGCTCGCCCGTCATCACGCTGCGAATGCCGCTTTCCAGAACAGCGGCCGTCTTGGCTTCCGCGCTAATGACCATGGCTTCCAGCATGGCCTCCAGACTCAGCGCCTCGTCCACGATGCAGGCGCAGTTGATGGTGCCCACGCGGCTTGTCATGCGACTCGGATCACCGGCCCGCAGGGCATTGCCCAGTCCCACCGTCACCACCGCATGAGCCGTGACGCCGCCGACCGTAAGCTTGCACTGCGTGTACTGTTCGATTCTGGCACTGGTCATAAAACCAAGAGCATCCTGGGCGTCGATGCGGGTCAATTTTTCTTGCAAAAATTCCTGGGGGCAGACCTCGCGGGTAAGATCATAAGGGCCAACCTGCACCCACGCTATCGATTGCGCATGACGCCATCCGCCGCCTTGAAGGGCCCAGCTCAGGGTCTTCATCTTTTCAGGCAGGGTCCACAGCAGAAAAGGCTGCGTTTCACCCGGCGCACGAAGGATCATGATGGAAGAGTCTCGTTTCATACCGGTGTTCTCTAGCACGGGACTCAAGAATTCTCGATCGCAAAACGGGTTGAGCTTGCCGAAATCGTGCCGAGGCGCTACCAACGAGGCAGAACCGATGAATGGATTGAATCAAAAGGATATGCCATGATCCGCAAGCTCTGTATGCTGGGTTTTTTTCTGGCGCAAACAGCCGCTGTTGCCGGCCCGAAATCCGCACCGGCCATTCCCACGACCCTCCGTGACATGATAAAGGCGCCTCTTCAGCCGCTGAGCACCCCCGATCCCACGGGAACCAAGGTCCTGTATCTGCAGCGTGATCCTGTGGTTCCCCTGGAATTTCTGGCCGCACCGGCTTTGGGTTTGGGTGGAGCTCAGATCGATCCGCAGCTTTGGGCGGTGAAACGTCGGACGATTTATACCAACCCTTCGATGTTTTCCCTGGAAACGAAGCAGACCGTCGTCATCAAAGTCCCGCGCGATCGGCATGTGGAAAACATGCGTTTCAGTCCCGATGGTCGGCAGGTCGTATTGAGTCTGGATGCGAAGGACGGGGTTGAAATCTGGCTGGCGGATACCGGCAGCGGAGCTGCGCGGAAACTGGAAAAACACTATTTGAATGACAGCTTGGTTGAAAATCCTTTTCAATGGTCTGCGGATAGCCAGACGGTTTTCATCGCGACCCGCGCCCGCTTTCAGGATGCGCTGAAGGCTTCTGAATTGGATGGCGCCACGATTGAAGAAGCGGAAGGCGCACGGGTTCCGGCCCGGACCTATGCCTTTCTTTTGCGCACGGCTCAGGATCAGAAACTCTTTCAACGCGTGGCCGATGTGCAGCTGGTGGCGGTGACGGCGCGCAGTATGAAAACGAAAAAAGTGGGACCTATTTTACCTCTGCAGTCCTTTGATCTGGCGCCGGATGGCGAGCACCTTCTGCTTCAGAGTTTTGCGGCGCCTTACTCGCTGGCTGTGCCGGCCGGGCTTTTCGCGCGCGATGTGCAGGTGCTGTCCCTCAAGACCAATGCCTTGCAAAAAGTTTTGCACATGCCCGTGGCGGAAACCGTTCCTCCTGAAGGCGAGCGCACGGGTCCGCGGGATATTCGCTGGCAGCTCGATCATCCCGCCCGCCTTATCTGGTGGGAGGCCCTGGATGACGGCGATCCTCGGAAAAAAGTGCCCTTTCGTGATCGACTCATGACCTGGGATCTTCCCTTCACTGGCAAGGCGCAGGAGCGGCTGAAAATCGAAGAACGTGCGGCTGGCATCAGCTTCATGCCAAGGCCGGATCAGCTTTTGGTGCGGGATGTGAACCCGGACACGCAGACGATCCGGGTCGATTTTGTGGATCTCAAGGCCAATGAGCAGCGGCGTCTCCTCGATTATGTGATGACGGATGCTTACAATAATCCTGGCCGCATCATTCAGGCTCCTGATGCCTCGGGAGATATTCGGGTGGTCATGGACGAGGGTCGCATCTTCCTGGCGGGAGAAGGACGCAATCCCAAAGGCGAGCAGCCCTTTTTGGACAGCATGGATATTACGAGCCGGGAAAAGAAACGCCTCTTCCAATCGCCTGCCGATGCTCCCTACGTCGCGGAATATTCGTTCATGGTGAAGCGTCAGCCCGGGACTCTGGCCCTGATCCGCCAGGCCGCGGACATGCCGCCGAATCTTTGGCTTTATGATTTGAAGACGGGCCGCAGCGAAGCCATCACGCAGTTTGCCGACAACGTCCCGGCGATGACCAAGGCGAAGAAACAGCCTTTGGTGTATCAAAGGAAAGATGGCATCACCCTTTCGGGAACCCTTTATTTACCGCATAACTATGTGCCTGGCACCAAACTGCCGGCGATGATCTGGGCCTATCCCGAGGAATTCCGTTCGAAGGACGTCGCGGGTCAGGTGCGCGTTTCGGATAAGCGTTACAGCCGACCCTCGCCGATTGGTGTTGAATGGCTGGTGACGCAGGGTTATGCGGTTCTGACCAACGCCGCGATGCCGGTCGTGGGGGACAAGGAAACGGTGAACAACACCTTTGTGCAGCAGATCGTGTCGAACGCGGAAGCGGCGATTGATGCCCTGGACCAGCGCGGTGTCGTGGATCGCAATCGCGTGGCTATCGGTGGTCATAGCTATGGGGCTTTCATGACGGCGAATCTTCTGGCCCATAGTCAGATATTCTGTGCAGGCATTGCCCGCAGCGGTGCTTATAATCGGAGTCTGACGCCCTTTGGATTCCAGTCCGAGCGTCGCACGTTCTGGGAGGCCAAGGATTTTTATATGATGGTTTCGCCCTTTGCTGAGGCGGATAAAATCAAGACGCCTTTGCTGTTGATTCACGGCAAGAATGATAACAACCCCGGCACCTCGCCCATTCAAACGGAACGCATGTTCCAGGCGATTCGAGGCGTCGGCGGCACCGCGCGGCTGGTGATGCTGCCTTATGAATCCCATGCCTACCGCGCGGCGGAGAATGTGGAGCTGGTGCAGAGTGAAAGTCTCGATTGGCTCAATCGGAACTGTGGGCCGGTGAAGGCGACGGCGGATCGCTTGTGAATGGAATCACGCAGCCGGCACCGCCACGGCGGGCACGGGCAGGGTCATGCAGAGGCAGGCGCCGCGGCCCTGATCGTTGTCACGCAGGCTGACATCACCGCCGACTTTTTTCGCAATCGCAAGGACGGCCGCCAGTCCCATGCCACGTCCTGAGGTCGTGGAAATCTGTCCGGCTGTGCTGGTGCCTTCCTGAAACAAAAGATCGGTCAGTTCACGACCCGGCGCAGGCTGGAAATTTTTCTCCCGCGCCAGGTCCTCCAGTTTTTTCCAGTTGATTCCAAACCCATTATCCCGCAGCGTCATCAAAAGCTGGCCTTCCTCCTGCAGAGCTTCCAGCGTGACTGCCGGAGCTTCCTGAAGCCTTTCCCCCCGGGCATGCGGCAGCAGAAATCCATGATCTATGCTATTGGTCATCGCGTGCAGAAGCATGTCATGCACCGCGCGGGTATCGACCCTGTCCCAGCCGGCAAAACCATCAAGCACGGTGAATCGCGCCGGCTTTTGATAGCGGGCCGCCAGCCTCTGCCTCGCTTCGGGGATCAGCTTCGATGTAATATCCCAAAGATTGGCCACCGATTGATCCTGCACCATATTCAAATGTGGCAGCAGATCACGGTAGGCATTCAAACTATCCAAAAGATCCTGCATATGGCTGGCAAACGAGGCATGATCCAGTTCATGCGCGTTGAAAAGATCCTCAAAACCATGGACGATGCCGGTGATGTCCTTGAGCCCCAGGGTTCGCGCAGCCCCTTTCAAGGTATGCAGCATGCGCTTGATATCGGAATAATTCTCTTCCATGCTGATCGTCTTCTGCAGCGGAAGTATCGTCTTCTCGGCCTCGACCAGAAACTGAGCAATCCGCTGCGGCCGCCCACGGGCAATCGCATCAATGCGATCGGCCATGCGGGAGATGCGTTCCTGCGCGACCGCCGCCTCCTTCTGGGCCGCGACCTGACGCGTGATATCCCGGAATAACAGCAGCATCGTTTGAGTCAGACCGTCCGCATCGGGCAGCACCTGCCACTCCAAAGCAAGAATGCGCGAACGGAACCGCAGCTCGCGCGGCAGGTTCCCTTCATTCAACTCCCAGGCCAGCTCCTTCTCGCCAAACATCGCGCGCAGACTTTCGCGCCAGACGGGTTGATCGGCGGCACTGCCGTCCACACGGGCCAAAAGCAAATCCCAGATGCTTTGACCTTCAAGAGATCCGCTATGACCTAAGAGTTCGCCGGCATAATGCGAGGACTCACCCTGGATGATGAAATCGGGTCCAAAGCGCAGGATCCCTTCTTCGATCGTATCCAGGATCAATTTCAGGTTGGCTCTTTGCTGCCGGATCTGCCGCCCGCGCCGCAGGGCAATCCCCGATGCGCTTAAGGCCAGTCCGCCCATCATAAGAAGACCATAGGTGAGCTTTTGCAGACGCTCACGCTTTTGAATTTCCGCATTCTGAATCTGATTCTCGGTGGTCAGCTTTTCATTCAGAAACTGCTGCCGCTGCACTTCCATGTCGCGTGTCAGTCGGCCGATTTCGTCGTTGCGCCTTTTCAAAGAATTTTCAAAATTCAAATCCAAAAGTTCGCGCAGGATTTCCAGTTCCTTATCCTTCTGTCCGGTGGCTTTATAGTAGCCCTGCAGCATGTAATAGACCTGCTCCTTTTGAACCTTGCTGCTGGTTTCCTTCAAAGCCCCATCGAAGTCCTTGAGCAAAGGGGGGATCTTATCAAACTTTTTCTGCAGGACATAAGCCTTTCCCAGATCGCTCAAAATCAAAATATCATAGAAGCTGACATTGACCTTGCGATAATAATCCCTGGCGAATTCCAAATCTTTTTCCGCTGCATCATAGCGCTTTTGATCCAGATGAAGGCGGCCGCGTTCCATATAGGTGCTGGCTATGTAGTTTTCATAATCAAGGCTCTGCGCCAGCTTCAGATTTTCATTCAGGATAGCCTCAACCTTGTCCGACTCATTGTTATCCCGATAAATTGAAAAAAAGACCTGACTGATCCAGTAGCTTTCATAGCGCAGATGATGAGCCCGCGAATATTCAAGCGACTCCTCCAGCATCCTTATGCCTTCCGCCCGCCGCGGGCCGATAAGCTGGGCATAAAGGGCACCAATGCAGGACAGCATATCGTAGTAATGGGCGTCCTGGGGCAGTTTGGAAAGGAGATGAAAGACCACGGTGAATTGAGCCGCAGCTTTTTCCTGCTTGCCGATGCGATGAAAAAAAGAACCCGTGGCGTTGGAGGTATGAGCGATCAGAGCATCATCCGCGGTTTTACGGGCCAGCTCCAGGGATTTCAAAAAGTGAAGCTCGGCCTCCTCGGCCTTCGCATCATATTCCAAAATCCCACCCTGGACATAGGTCAGGAGCGCCTCATACTTCAAGAATCCAAGGTCCCGGGCCCTTGGCAAGGCGGCATTCACATGGTTTTGTGCGATATCGCTCTGCTCCTGAAACCAGGCGGCCTCGGCGGCCAGGGTATGCAGGGCGGTCCAGAATTCGGGATCCTGGCCGGGATTCACGTGAATCAGCGTGGCCTCGGCTTCCAAACGAAAAGCGCGGGGATCATCATAGATTTCCACGCGGCGCTGCAGAAGATTCGGCAAATCCTCGAAGGCGGCGCACAGTGTTGAAGCTTGTAAAAAAAGCCAGGCAAGCAGCGGGTAGCGCATGCATCAACCCCTATCTTGAAAACAGACGGGATGGAAAAAGAAGGCCCCGCAGACGGCTGTCCCCGAGTCGCGGCAGGACAAGAAAGGGCAGAAAGCGCAGGATGCTGGAAAGCGTAAAGAGTCGACCATAATCGGTGGCCGTGGGAACACCGGATCCCAGAAGGAGATAGCCCACCCAGGATCCGATCACCATCGCTGTCGCATTCAAAAGCTGGGTGATGGTCAGAAGGCTGTGTCTTTCCTTATGAGAATGCTTGTCCATCATCATAAGGGTGACACCGAGTTCATGACAGCCCCAGGCGAAACCTGTCATGGCCTGAAAAAGGATGAGGCAGCCGAAGTTATTCGTCGTCGTCCAAAGGATCGGCAGCGGCACTATCAAGAGCGCTCCCAGATGCGTGAGCGTTGTGGGTCCGAGGCTCGATGCCAGTTTTTGAAAGACACCGCCGGCCACGACCCGGGCAACGAAGGCTGTGCTGATCAGGATCATATAGTCGTGATAATCCAGCGCGAGATGCTTCAGCATATAGGCATTGAAGAAAGGACCCGAGACGTTGGTCGCCATCTGCGTCAGGAAAAGAAAGGCAATGATGACGAGCGTGCGTTTTTCGGTGAGCCAGGACCAGAAGCGATGACGGAAAAGCGCCCGCACATCCACCGAAGGCCGTACGAGACTCTCGGGATGTTTGGCCAGAAAGCTCACCGACACGTAGCGGCAGATACCGCTGGCTAAAAAGAGCAGGGCGAAGATGGGAAGTTTCTGGCTTGCACTTTCCCTGTTATCCAAAGCCAGGCCGGCAATCAGCAGACCAAGGACTGTAAAAAACTGCGCGATACGGGTTCGATATGCGAAAAATTGTGTGCGACGATCATCCGGGACGATGGAGCCGATCCAGCTGCTCCAGCTCGGGCCGGCTGCGAGACCGAAGGCCCAGTAGGTGCTGATCAGAAGGAAGACGTTGGTGTCCTTGGGCCAGGGGCTGATGGTCAGTCCACAGCTTAAAAGCCCCAGAAGGATGAGAGCTGTTCCCTGAATGCTGGCGCTCACCATCACCCAGGTTTTTTGTGAACGCAGAATCTGCGCGCAAAAACCTGCGGCCAGTTGGACGACCGAACCGATGAGCATCGGCAGAGTCACCAGAAGTCCCGAGGCTCTTTCGCTGAAACCCATCGTCAGTACAAAGGCACTGAGATAGGTTTCGCCAAGGCCAATCATAAGGGAATAGAATGCGACATCCCAGAGGCTGGCGCGAAGGGAATGAGGCACGGCATCATACGGCTGTGGGAAGCGGACATGCATGGAGTGTCTAACCTGTTTCTTACTATCTTAGAATATTTATCCGCGATGTGCAGGTGCTGCGCTGGAGGCAGGAGCTGGGGCAGGAGATTTCATGAGAATTTTGGATTAGTTCCAAAACAGGAGAGGCCGTCTTCAGGGAGAGACGGCCGCACGCCGAGTCAGCAGGAGCTTTCCGGTCCGCGCCGAGGTTACTTCAGATCTTCCTCTTTCACATCATCCTGATACTTGGCCTGGGTGTACCCGCAGGTCTTCTTCGGTTCGTTTCGAATCTTGGGAACGTCATGCACGCAAACGGCCTGGGCCACATCAATCGGCTTGGGCATCGGCGCATTCAGAAGGCTCATGGCCTCGGTGTATTCCGGGGTGTTGGACTTGCCTTTGACTTTGCACAGGAGCGACACGGCCAGCATCAGGGTATAGCAGGGATTATCGCCATCGAATTTCATGGCTGCCCTGTGATAGCGGATGGACTCGTCGATGTTGCCGCGAATGTGGAAGATCCAATCCATCAAAAAGAAATTCGGGACGAGGCGAAAGAAGAGCCCGAGTCCATAGTGCACCGATCCCTGCAGCGAAACATTGGGACGGAACTGCATATCGAGTTTGGAGTCCACCACTTCAAGCCAGGCGTCCCGCACCGACTGCCCGTAGCGGAGGGACGCAAAGATCCCGTCGATGCTGGCGATCTTGGCCCGCAGGGAGGCTTTGAAGAATTTGCAGAGGATATTCGAAGGCGCCTGCTTCAGACATTCGTTGATCTTCTTTTCCCCATCTTCCAGATAACGGCGCGCGGTGGGGTGGTCCTTGGGATCGGTGAAGCTGGACCCCAAAAAGAAGGCCTCGGCTGCCATCAGGGAATAGCCATCGAGCCAGTCGGGTTTTTTGCGGACGACTTTTTCCAGGATGGCCAGACGTTTTTCATGCTCGGCATTGGTCAGGGCTTCCACCTGAAATTTTTCCTGCAGGGCTTGAAAATCCCGGGCCAGTTCCGGCTCCGCCTGGAGCGGCGTGACGTCGAGTTGATAAAGTTTTTTTTCCGTAGCGTTCAGACGAAGGGAAAAAAGAAGTGCCGTGAGCAGAAGACAAGAAAACAGACTGCGCATGTCCGAAACCCCAGGTAAAGACCAAGGCGATCAGCATACCACAGCCTGCGTGATTCCGAACAGTTTCCCTTAAAAACCGAGGTCAGCCAAATCGCTTGCCAAAGTCTGATAGAACCTCAGATGGCGAAAGCGACTCGACGTGCTTCCAAAAAGCTGGCCGATCAGATCGATGTGATCGGCGCTGACGGTGCCGCGGTAGCGTCCCCATTCCGCGGAATCTTCAGCGACGAGTCCATCGTTTCTTTTGCCGAGTCCAAAGGCGACTTGAAATGGAGCCAGCAAAGGATCCATGCGATCGCCTGTGCCCCAGCCGGTCAGGCTGCTGACACCAGCGTAGGATTGATAGTAGACATCCGGGCTGTCAGGATTTCTCGGATTGAATTCCCGCTCCAGAAACTCGGGCGAAAGGTTCTGAAGGTTGGCCCGGATGTCGAGATCCGTCGGCTGTCTTTGGCCTTTGCCAAGGAATCCAGCCACCAGATATTCGAATGCTTTATAAAGGAGGTTGTCGCCTTTGCCCAGGAACCGGAAGACGAGTCCGGGGATGGGTGAACCGTGATGCGGTGTGCCGATTGTCGTCAGGGAGGCAATCTTACGATCAAAGCCCATCTGGGAAATCAGATAGCGGGTATCGAGGCCACCCATGGAATGCGCGATGATATTCAAGCGGGGAGCGCCGGTCGCCTGCATGATGGCATCGAGCTGCGGTGCCAATTCACGGGCACGGACGGCCACGGTCTGGACAGGATTGACAGTTGTGGCGAAGACATCGTAGCCCTGGCCTCGGAGCGTCGCCCGCACCTTATAGAAATAATCGAAGGCGAAGACCTGGTCCCAGCCCAGAAAGCCGTGGAGCAGGACGATGGGATAGCGGGTGGGCCGGGCAGCGGCCCGAAGATCCCCGTCTTCGGAATAATCAGCAATGTCCGGGTCGACCTCGCGGTTGGCCTCTTCGATGTACTCATCCGGCGCAATCTCTTCGCTTGCGTACAGCCTCTGGCCAGATCCCGTAAAAAAGGCGCAAAAGAGCCCTAAAGAGAGCATGAAACGTGTCATAGCGATCCCCTAATCGGTCTAAATCTGTCGGCTTTATGTGACTATCTACAAACCGGTATACTTCCACTTTGTATGTCGATCGAATTTAAAAAAACGAAAGTGCATTGAAAGTCAGGGCTGACAAGGGAAAAAAAATCTTAAGGGGCTGAAGGGCACGAGTTTACGCGGAAGCGGCTGCTTTGGAGCCTGATGAAGCGCTGTGATGGGGAAGCGAGAAAAATTCATGCGGGAGTGTGATGCAGAAGCGGAAGGCGGCAAAGCCTTCGCGCTGGGACGGAAGGTCTTCGAAGTGAACCGTGATATCACCGCCCGCATCCTGATAGTATTTGCGGACCGCGGACATCCCGACCCCGCGACCTGAGATTTCGGTCAGAGTCTGCGCGGTGGAAATGCCCGCTGCGAAGATAAGATCGGCTATTTCATCGCGTGATGCATTCCGGTGCGAAGGCAGAAGGCCACGCTCCTGACCCAAAGTTTGAAGGCGCCGCAGATTCAGACCCTTGCCATCATCCGAGAACCAGATCTTCAATTGATCGCCGTCCGTCTCGACGTCCAAACGGATCAGCCCTTCCATTTTTTTACCCACAGTGACGCGCTCAGCCGGATATTCAATGCCATGATCCATGGAATTGCGCAGAAGGTGCACAAAAGTATTCCGCAGAAGATCCTCGGCCCGGTGACTGACCCACAGATCAACTGTCTCCATTTCAATACGGGGTGTGGGTTTATTCAGATCCTTGGCGAGAGACGCCGTGCTGCCTAGAATATCAGCAAGCACCTTATCGAGACGATTGAACAGAGCCTCCTGAAGCAGACCGTGGATGGGCGTGAGCAGAGCAGGCTCCGCTGCATCATGGTGCAGAAAGCGGTCCAGCTTCTGGAAGCTGTGGAGCGTCGTGTCGAAGGGCAGGACAACTCGCGGGCCATCGCCAAGCGAGCGGCCGAGCTTGTCCCGAGCCAGCGCCTCGTAATGATCCGCCACCTCGTCAATCATATTCACGTCCTTCTGCATCAGCTCCAAATCCCAGGTGGCGTCTTCCTGTTTGGCCAGATGGGAATAGTACTGCTCCAGATCATGGAAGATCTCGGTCAGCTTTTTGAACTGCAGTGTTCGCGCCGCGCCCTTCATCGTATGCATATTCATAAAAATGATCTTCAGCGTCTCGCGATCACAGTGCTGGGGATTGGCGGCCCGGATGAGTTCGCGATTCTGCGCGTTGAATTCACGGCAGCTGCGCAGGAAACGTCGGAACGCATCCTCTTTACAGGCGAGGATCTCACCGACGATGGTCAGATCCTCGGCGTTCTCGCGGGCCATGCTTTCAAGCTTCCTGATTTCCGTCGCATCGTTCACGGTGACGAGGATCTTTTCCACGTCATCATCTTTTATGATAGGCTTCCAGCGCAATTCCAACTGCCGCTGGTCCCCATCCCGCCTCTGCCGGGTCAGGCTGTGAGGCAGCATGTGCTCGTTGGTGAAGAAGTTGATCTCACTCTGTCCGAGCGAGGCATGCAGCGTGCTGAAGACCTGGTCGCGTTCATTGGCCGCCAGGGTCGTCCCTTCAAAGAGAAGGGGAAGAGCCGGCTTTCCCGCCAGCTGCTCGGCTTCGAAGAGCCTTTCCAGATAAAGGGAATAATCCTTGTGAATCGTATGCTTTTCGCCTTCGATGGTGAAGACGCCGAGCGGGATGTGCTCCATAATTGAATGAATATCCCGCGTCTGCTCTTCGACTCTGTCTTCCAGAGTCTCATTCAAACGCAGGACCTCGTCCCTTTCACTTTTCAGATCATTGGCGAGACGGCGGACTTCGGCCTCGGATGTTTCCGCGCGCGTGAAGGCTTTGGAAAAGCGCATGGAAAGAAGGAAGGATTGACCGAAGGTGAAGAGCAGGGCTCCAAAGGAACCCATCGGGGGCGATTCAAAAACGCCCTGAAGGGCCAGCATATCATTGACCGTGCAGATGAAGAGCGCGAAGGATGCGATCAGAAACGTGCGGGCCCCTTCGCGATTGCGCCGCGCGGCTTGAATAACAGTATAAAGCGTATAGATGCTGGCGACGGCGGTGACCGCCTGGTAGAAAAGGGTCGAGAGTATAAAGGCCCTGACGCTGACGAGCAGGATGAAACTCACATGGGCGAGGCTGATGCCGGTGATGATCAGGGGCACGCGCCGCCGCATTTCCTGATAAAAAAGCTGCTGCGAATAAAGGAGGAACGCGGACGTGGCAAACATCCAGCCGATGTTGTAGAGGCGGATCTGGGTGGTGAAGCCGGCGTCGCTCACGATATGGAAAGGGTTCGATGGATCGGCGACGCTCAGATGCATGGCGATCATCAGGCAGAAAATTCCATAGTAGAGCGTCGAGAGGTCCGAGCGGCGCAGACCAAAGAGGGCGATATGATAAAAGCCCATGATGGCGATCGCGCCCATCATGAAAAGCCCGCGTGCGGTCACCTCTTCATGCTCCTGGAGCACGGCGGCGGTCGAGCCGATCTGAATGCCCTGGCCGAAACCGCCGGCATAAAGATCAAAATTCGCCACATGAGCGATCACTTCGAATTCGGTGGTCCGGGGTGTGAAACTATAAAGATAGGGCCTGAGGGCCCCGGCGCGGGTCGTTCCGGGCCCGGTGCCTACCTTGCCTATGGTATGGACGAGGCGGCCCTCGACATAGTAGCGGGCGGCTGTCCAGGGCTGCAGGAAGCGTATGGTGATGGGTTCAGTCGTCTTCAGTTTCACCCGGAAACGGTAGCTGGCAAAACTGTGATAGGGGCGCTCCTCAACAAGGTTCCAAAAGCCAGGGAAGTTGATCTTACTGCGGCTTTCAGGGTGCTCTTCACCCGGTTTCAGAAAATACTGCCAATGAAATTCCATGGTGCCGCGCAGTTGGATCAGGGGCAAAGACGGCGCCTGGGCTTCCGAAAGATCGAGCCAGCCATCGTCCAGGCGTGGTTCAGAATAGGCCTTGCCGTCAGGCAGACCGCCGCCCAGAAGAAGAATAAAAATGAACACAAAAACTTTCATGGCTTGGATTTCGGCGGAAAGCTGCAATTCCTAAAGAAAAAGCCTTGGTCATGGCACCAAGTTTCGGCAGAATAGCAAGCATCCTGTGACACCTGGAGTCAATGATGCTGAAGACTATAGGCCTTTTAATTCTCTCGAATATCTTCATGACCTTCGCCTGGTACGGCCATCTTAAGACGATGAACAGCAAACCCTTGTATATCGCCATACTCGTGAGCTGGGGCATCGCCTTCTTTGAATATTGTCTTCAGGTTCCAGCCAACCGAACCGGCTATCAATTCTTCAGTCTGGCTCAGCTGAAGATTATTCAGGAGGTGATCACGCTTGTGGTTTTTGTCGTTTTTTCGATTTTTTATATGAAGGAAAAACCTCAGCTGAATCTTCTCTGGGCCGGGCTCTGCCTCATCGGTGCGGTTTATTTCATATTCCGTGAAGGCAGCGGTGCGAGTCACTGACGATCCAACGTAACCGTGGTCATACAGCTGTTCGGAAATCTGCTTCACCCCATTTCCATGATGTGTGGTTTTTACCCCGTCAATTTATTCGAGACACTGCGAATTCCCCAGTAATTGACTCATTTTCAGCCAAAGGCCGCGGCGTGAACGCTGGCCTGCGGCTTGCATTGCTGAAACAGAACCCATGTCTTAGATGGGTCGAATTAGCATCATGAAAGGTAGGACATTTATGAAGACAACTCTGCTTTCTCTCGTTGGACTTGTGGCTTTGACTTCCGTTCCAGCATTTGCCGATGTGGGCCAGGTAAAGGCTCTGGTTTTCACTTCGCAATCGGAATTGAAAATTGATGGCGTGGAAGCACGCGGCGGCAACTTCACTGTTGGTCGTGAATTCACTGGAAATCAGGACAAAATCAATTCGATCGGTGGCGGCGCGGCTTTTGAAGTCCGCGTGGCGAACCCCCTTTACGTCGGTGTTGGCGTCGGCTACATCAATTATGATGGCAGCGATGACGAGGCCGGCTACTCCGATCTGAGAGCCAACGTCTACGGCACTCTTGATGCCTGGGCGAATGAAAACGCAGCCGTCTTCGGCAAGGCGGGCCTTTCCTATCACCGTTTGACCCTGGATAACTTTAACCAAGGTGGAATCCGTGTGGAAGGCGATGCGACCAACCTCGGTAACTACGATGTCGGCGCTGGCGTTCGTTACAAGCTGAACTACGCGACGACCTTGGGTCTGGAATACAAATATACTGATACATTCGCCCGCAGCGACGTGGATTTGGAGCTGAAAGGCGCTGGGCTGGCTTATGACGGCCTGAAATACAAAGACGTGGCGATTGAAAATCAGGAAGGCCAAATTTCTCTTGGCTTTGTTTTCTAACAGCTCTCCTGAACAGTTCACGCGAACTTCCCTGTGATAGACGACCCGGGCTTTTCAAGAGCCTGGGTCTTTTGGCCCGCGCTCAGCCGGACTTCAGCATCCCAAGGAGCCCCTTCTTTTTTTCCTTCGGCAGGATCTTCTGCACGACCTTATCGCTGTAGCCCGCTTTTTTCAGGATTTTGATTTTATCTTCATAGCTGTCTTCAGCATGCTGGTTTAAAAGTTCCTGTGCAGCCTTGCACTGCCGGTCGATGATGGTCATTTCTATCTTGTCGTAAATGAGTTCCACCTGGCTGAGCAGAGCGAGGGATTTTCCGTAGGCGCTCTCCATATCCTGCACATCGCTGGACGAGAAGTTGCTGTCGCCCTCGCGTTTCTTTTTAATCAATCCCTCGTAGTATTTGACCCTCGCTTTGCATTCCACTATGGATTTTTTCGCATCCCCCATGCGGCTCAGCTTCATTAGGATTCGGGTGATGATCAGGCGAACATTCACCTCCTGCAGGATCGTGTTCACTGCTGCTGACTTCGTCAGGGCCTGCTGATAATAGGTGAGGGCCTTTTCCAGAGTGGCTGCTTCGCTGGGTGCAAAATGCGGCCAGAGTTTTCGCAGGGAGCCGATCAGAGCCTGCGCGTCCTCTTTGACTTTGGGGGATTTGGTCAGAGCATGCCGCAGATCATGCAGCATCCAGCCGAGGCGCAGATAATAGGCGGCCAGCTGCAGACTTTCCCCCTTGGTGACCTCGTCCACTTGCTCCCACTGGAAGCAGGCCAGCAGATTCAGTTTCAGTCCGTTCAGATAGACCGATTGCCCGGGTGCCGCGGGATCGACGAGCAAAAGCTTATGAATGTCCTCGGACGTCGTATAAGCAGCCAAACCCTTTTGATACTGCTTACGAAAACGTGTCGTGCTGAGATTGCCATCTTTAAAAGGATGCTGAAAAAAATGATGGTCGGCGGTAAAAAAGCAGTAGGGACATTGCCAGAAATAAAAGAGTTTCGGATCGACGCGGGGGGCCACTTTCTTGGACCAAAGGACCGTGACCGGACGCAAATCTATGTCGCGCTTCGTCTCGCTATAGAGAGTCGCCTTCAGCCGGCTGAAATTCGCTTCCTTTTCGCAGATAACGCAACGGGCCTGGGCGGTTTGAAAGGGGCTTATCCCCGCTTCCTGGCTCATAGATTTCTCACTGGCAATGCGTTAATAAGAGATCATGGCGACTTTGGGTGCGCCAGCCTATCTCTTATTGTATGTTAGAGTGGCTTGTTTTGTGCAGGATCCAGGAGTCGGTTCATGGATTTTGAGGGCCGACGTAGCTCCCTGCTGATGTTCAACTTCTGGAGATGATGATGGAAAATGCTGATCTTAAGCCGCACGCCAGTGTGCTGTCGCGGAGTGCCCTGAGCGCCTATATCACCGGGCCAACAAGCCAGACACCACCACCCAAAAGCTCGTTCAATCCATACCGTAAACGCTCGGCTTTATTGAATATTATGAATCTTGAAGCGGCCGAAGAGGCGCTTTCCAAGTCGGTCGCGAAGGAAGAGGAGCGTCAGCCGGTCCTCAGTCTTCCGGAGTCCCTGCATCCTTTGACCGGGCCTGCCACGGCCACCTGATTCCTTATGTCAAAAAATTGACAGTCGGCCTTCCGGCTGTCACCCCCTGGCTTTCCCGCCCCTCAAATTGCGCTCCTGCTCTTGACAGCTGCAAAACAAAGCTCATGGTGTTATACGAGGAGTTTATCGACTTTTTCGGACTAACATGAGGAGCGGTTCATGGCAAAAGAAACACGTGCGTTTCAAGCCGAAGTCAAACAAATCCTGGATCTTATGGTCCACTCGCTATACTCGCATCGGGAAATATTTTTGCGCGAGCTGATTTCGAATGCTTCGGACGCGCTGGATAAGCTTCGTTTCGAGGAACTTTCCCACTCCGAGTGGAAGAGTTCGGACGAGGAAAAGCATATCCGCCTGGTTCCCGACAAGGACAAACGCACGCTGACCATCATCGACAACGGGATCGGCATGACCCACGATGAGGTGCTGCAGAATATCGGAACCATCGCCCATTCGGGCACCAAGGAATTCTTGAAAAAAGCCAAGGAAGCCAAGGATAAACCTGAACTGATTGGTCAGTTCGGTGTGGGCTTCTATTCGTCCTTCATGGTCGCCGATCGCGTCACCGTGCATACCTCAAAAGCAGGGACTGAGGAAGGAACGCTGTGGGAAAGCACGGGTGATGGTTCCTTCACCGTGGACAATGTGAAGCGTCCCGAAGGTCACGGCACGACCATTACTCTTCATCTGAAAAAGTTTGATGACGATGATAATTCCGTCGAGGACTTCTCGGATGAATGGGTTCTGCGCCGCATCGTGAAAAAATATTCCGACTTCATTGCGTGGCCGATCAAGATGAAGACCACGAAGGAAGAGGACGAGCTGGACGCCGAAGGCAAGCCGATCGAAGGCAAGACCAAGACGGTGGAAGAGGACGATGTCCTGAACAGCCGCAAGGCCATCTGGCTCCGCTCGCCGAGTGAAGTGAAGGATGATGAGTACAAGGAATTCTATAAGCACGTCTCGCATGACTGGAGCGATCCGTTCGAGCGCATCCATTACCGTGCCGAAGGCAGCCAGGAATTTACGGCGCTGATGTTCATTCCCGGTACCGTGCCCTTTGATTACAACTACCGTGATACCAAGTGGGGCCTTTCCCTCTATGTGAACCGCGTGTTCATCATGGATCACTGTGAAGACCTGGTGCCTGCTCACCTGCGCTTTCTGCGCGGCGTGATTGATAGCTCGGATCTTTCGCTGAACGTGTCGCGCGAGATTCTGCAGAAGGACCGTCAGGTTCAGGCGATCAAGAAAGCTGTTGTGAGCAAGGTGATCAATCACCTTTCCGGCATGCTGAAGAATGAGCGTGATCGTTATGAGACCTTCTGGAAGAACTTCGGTGCGACGCTGAAGGAAGGCATCACCAATGACTTCTCGAACAAAGAGAAGCTGGAAGAATTGAGCCTTTTCCATAGCAGTCAGTCCGATAAGCTCACGACCCTGGCTGAGTATGTGGGCCGGATGAAGAAAGAGCAGAAGGAAATCTATTTCATTACGGGTGATTCGCTGAAAACCCTGCAGAACAGCCCTTACCTTGAGCGCCTGAAGGCTAAAGGTTTCGAGGTTCTTTACTGTATTGATCCGGTGGATGAGTGGGTCATGCAGTCCATTTCGAAGTTCAAGGATCATCACCTCCGTTCGATTACGAAAGAGGGTCTTGATCTTGATACCGAGGAAGAAAAAAAGAAAACCGAGGAAGAAGTCAAAGCCAAGGAGCAGGAGTTCAAAACTCTCCTGGACACTATCCAGGGCGCTGTCGCCGAAAAGGTCAAAGAAGTCAAAATCTCGACCCGACTCGTCGATTCTCCCTGCTGCCTCGTCTCCGGTGCTTACGATCCCTCAGCGCGCATGGCGCGTATGATGGAGTCGATGGGCCAGTCGATGCCGACGCAGAAACGCATCATGGAGATCAACCCGAACCATCCGGTGTTTGGTCGGATGAAGGATCTACCTGAGACGACTCAGAAAGAGTGGGCGGAGATCCTCTACAACCAGGCGCTGCTCACTGAAGGATCGCCGATCGAAGATCCGATGAAGTTTAGCCGGCAGATTGCCAACTTGATGACTCATATGTGAAAAAAGGGGCCTTCGGGCCCCTTTTTTTCTATCTGCTGAAACGGAGCGTCTTAGGCCCTTTTTCTAATTCAATATCAGGGCTGTGGATCCGGCAGAGTTGGACCTCGTACGATAGCTGTTGGATTAATCTTCATTAGGTATGCAGCCACGTGTGAGAAGGATGTCGCTGGAGTACCAGCCGCTGGTCGCGTAAAGAATATAGCGAGGTTCGCATGGTTAGGGTTCATCCGAGCATCCGCGAGCATCGTATCGTTCCTGGCATCTATGGTTGTACCCGGGGTGCCTCCAGTTAAATGGCAACTCACAGTGCATGACTGCATGAGTAGCGTTTTGCCTGTTGCTGCCACTCCGAGAGTCGGGTTGGGAGCAGGAGCTGCGCTGGGAGTTGGGGTCGGCGTTGGAGTCGGCGTGGCTTTGGGAGCCTCCGGCGTCATTGTCGAAGTATCTTTATTCTCTGCAGTTTTCTGAGCATCTGAGGTCGAAGGAGTCTTGGTCGCGCTTTGATTGGTACCGGCTGTGCTTGTCACGGGCTGCCTTGGAGTATACTCGGGTGCTTCAGCACATGACAGGAACAAGCTGCAAATCGTCACAGATTGGATGAGGAGTCTGGTTTTCATGGTCAGGTTATCCGTCCGCAAGTGTAAGAGTTGCGCTCATATCGGCTCCGGACAGACAAAACTTGAGGAAAACTTACCTTACCCGCAAACTGTTCCTATTTTTAGTTGGTTACAGCGTTGAGATTTGGAGGCTTATGCGAATATCGTAGACCCCTTGGTGGATAGGGGTTTCCGGCCAAGCCCGCCTTGACTTTTATCGTATATCTGCTAAGTTGTCGCAGTTTCCTTGCCGGAAATGCACATTTTCGGCTGCTTCCACGTCTGAAGCTGCAGTGATGAGGCATGGCATGAATAGAACCAACATTCTGCGATATTTGATCTTTTCCACACTGACGTTCATAGCTTCCTGCTCGCCTCTTCATAACCGGCACAATACCCGAGCTCTTGATTGTCAGATGTCAATCACGGGAGTCGAGGAAGATTTTCTGCAAATCCTTGATGAAGGTGGACAAGAACTT
>NZ_DASTAT010000128.1 GCF_035712445.1 Oligoflexus sp.
CCCAGATGTCGGGACCGATCTGAATATCCAGGCGGATGCCTTTGACCTTGGCATTCACCCGCATCAGATCGAAGACTTCGAGCACGATCTCGCGCAGGTTGTGATTCTCCCACTTGACCCGCATCCCCCCGGTTTGAACCAGGGCCCACTGCAGAAGGTTTTCCAAAAGCCCATGCGCCTCTTCCGAGGACACCGAGATCTTATCGACCATTTCCCGCAGCTGCTCGGTCCCCAGGGAATCGAGACTGTCGCTGATGATGCCGCTATAGCCTTTCAGAGCATTGAAGGGGCTTTTCAGATCATGGGCGATGATGGAAAAGATGCGATCCTTGGTGGCGTTGTTGCGCTCCAGGGCCTTATTGGTTTCCGCATATTTTTCGATGATATCCTTCAGATCCGCCGTGCGGCGTTCGACCTGATGCTCCAGATCACGGACAGAATCTTTCAAGCGCCTCGCCATGCTGCCCATGGAGCGCCCGAGCTGACCGATCTCGTCCTCGCGCTGGGAATGCAGAAGCGCGCGGAAATCCCCGCCTTCCAGCTGTCCGGCGGCATCATTCAGCTGCAGGATGGGACGGGTGACCTGGGATCCCACCAGCGCATTGAAAGCCAGCACCACGAGTAAAAGGACCAGGAGCGCGAGCACGAGGCTCGTGGCAGAATCCTGAAGGAGTTTCTCATAATTTTTTTCAGGCGCGATGGTGACGATGATCAGATCCTGAGCGCGGGTCATGGCCGCATACATCGGACCAGCCGCCGCGTGAACCTGAAGGGCATGCGTTCCGGTCAGTTGATCAAGCCGTCCAAAGCGATCCTGCAGAGCCTGCAGGGTGCAGCGCAGAAAGCAGTCCTGATGCAGAAAGACATTCTGATCCGAGCCGCTGCGCGCATAAAGCCTGTCATTGGCAAAGGGGGAATGCGCGACCAGCGTGCCATCCGCTTTCAGAACAAGGATCGTGGCCCAGTGACCCGAGGCGATCTGCTTCAGCTGCTCCTGGCGGGACGCCTGCACCTCGGTGTCGCTCTTATCATCCTTGAGCCAGCCATTCACGGTCATGAGCGCCACCGACAGCGATTTTTGCGCCGCCTCTTCTGTCATCGAACTTAGAAAACGCGCGGATTGCCTAAGGGACAGCCAGGAGACGAACAGAAGGATGATCAGCCCCACCCCGAAGAGGTGCGCGGAGAGAAAAAATTGGAGCCGGCGCGGCTGCCACCAGACTTTCATCCTGAACCCTTTCAGCTGGCTGAACCCTGTCAGCTGCCCTGGACATCTATGCTTAACGATTATCGGTCAGGAAGATTCGGTATGAAGCTGGCGGCTTTGGCAGTTTGGAAAATTCAGACGAATTTGAGTTCGAGCTCGGCGAGATAGTCTTTCATGTGCGAAAAGAGCAGACGGCACTTATCATACTGGCGGCCTTCGGCGCTGCGCTCCAGATCCCGCGCCATTTCCCCCAGTTCGAGGAGTCCATAGCCGGCTGCGTTCCCGGCGAGCTTATGACCAATCTGACGCAAAAATTCGAAGTCCTTCTTTTCCAGAGCTGTCTGAATTTTCATCATGTCTTCTTCACGGTTACGCAAATACCGTGGGAAAACATCTTCAAGCTCCTTATCGACCTCAACAATCACGCGATCCTCCCTTGCCACTATGGATTACCGGGTTCCTTTATATTATAGCTTAGGTCCTCCACCTGCGGTTGACAAAGTCAGGGGAGCTTCTATAATTTGCAAACTTTTCTGGTGGCTGACCGCCTGTGTGCCGTCTGCTGCTACCGTAGCATCCAGCAAAGCGATGAGCCAGGCACTACCCCCTGGGACCAACAAACAGCGTCGCTTTGCCTTAATCAGAGGTTGATATGAAGGCACTTGTCGAAGAAGTCAATACGGTCCAACGCCGTATCAAGGTGGAATTGTCGGCGGTTGATGTGAAAAGCGCTTTTGACTCCGTTTATCGCAAGTTGCAGCAAAAAGCCCGCATCAATGGTTTCCGTCCTGGCAAGGCCCCCATGAATGTCATCCGTAAGATGTACGGATCTTCGATTGCCTACGATGTCGCCGATCAATTGGTTCGCAATCACCTGTTCAGCGCCATCGAGCAGCAGTCTCTGCGCCCGATCGCCGCACCTGTTCTGGAGACCATGGACCTGCCGAAGGAAGACAACGACTATAGCTTCAGCGCCCTCGTGGACATCCTGCCCGCGCTGAAAATCGAAGGCTACAAAGGTCTGAACCTGGAAGCCAGCACGTCGGAAGTCTCGGACGCTGACGTTGAGCGCGAACTGGAAATGATCCAGCGCCGCCACGCCAAGACCAAGGACGCCGAAGAAGGCACAGCTGCGGGCGCCAACCACCTCGTGACCATCTCGCAAAAAGCCAAGGTCGATGGCGAAGAATTCCCTGAATTCACCTTCGAAAGCGTTCCGGTCGAGCTGGGTAAAAAATATCTGCTGCCTGAACTCGAAGATGCTCTCACAGGCATGAAAGCCGGTGAAGAGAAGGAACTGAGCATTCAGGTTCCTGAGCACGTCAACGACAAGAGCAAAGTGGGCAAGACTGCTCAGTGCACTGTCAAATTGGAAAAAGTTGTCGAGATCCTGTTGCCCGAAATCAACGATGAGCTGGCCAAGGACATGGGTGTTGACTCCCTCGACGCTTTGAAAACCAATATCCGTGATCGTCTGCAGCGTCAGGCGGAAGGCGCCAAGCGCAGCCAGCTCGAAACAGCCATCTTCGACCAACTGTCGGCCTCGAATAACTTCGAAGTGCCACCCTCCATGGTCGATCAGGTGATCGACAGCATGTTCGACGAGATGGAATTCCAAAACGATGCCCAGCGCAAAGCAGCCAAGTCGAACGAAGACGAGCGCAAACGCCTGCGTGACACGGCCAAACAAAGAGCGAAGAATACCCTGATTCTTTCCGAGATCATCAAATCGGAAAGCATTCAGGTGAACGATGACGACTTTGACTCCTATGTCAAAGAGTTGGTCGGCGGAGCCCAGGCCGGCAAGGAATTGGATGCCAAGCTCATCGAAAGCATCAAGGCTTCGATGGGTCCTCATGCCCGCGAATCCTTGCTGTTCAAGAAGGCCCTGGATTTTGTCATCGACAATGCCAAGGTCACCGAGTCTGCCGCTCGCACTTAAGCCTTTAATTTCAAAAATTCTTTCTGATACAATAATCTCCAGTCCAAATCCGGACTGGAGATTTTTTTTACGTCGACTTCAAAGCTGATTCTCTGCCCAAAAAGGAAGGATTTTTTTTCGCCTAAAGTCTTTGATCCGTCCGTCGAAAACCTATCAGGTTTTTTAAAGCTCCAGCAGGGAGCGTGAAAACCATGAGCGACGCGGCGTGGAACCAATTGCGGTTCGGCGATAGGAAGCATCTTGTCTTTGGCTGAGTTGTGGCTTAAGTTAAAGCATGTATGTATTGACAACTGCAACAGATTTTGTGGTTACGATACACGAAGCTAAACCCTGTGCTGCATAAGGAAGTGGGAATGGCCATCATACCAACTGTCGTGGAACAGACGAACCGAGGGGAGCGAGCCTGGGATATATATTCCCGCTTGCTAATGGAACGGATCGTGATGTTGGGCTCGCCGATTTACGATGAAATCGCGAATACCATTGTTGCGCAGCTTCTGTATCTCGAAAGCGTTGACCCTGAGAAGGACATCAGTATCTATATCAATTCGCCCGGGGGAAGTATCACGGCCGGATTGGCTATTTATGACTGTATGCAGTTGATCCGTCCGGACATCCGGACCTATTGTATCGGACAGTGCTGTTCCATGGGTGCGTGGCTTCTGGCCGCGGGTGCCCCTGGAAAACGTCATGCTCTGCCGAATGCCCGTATTATGATCCACCAGCCTCTGGGCGGTGCCGGCGGCCAGGCCACCGATATCGACATCCAGGCCCAGGAGATCATCAATATGAAGAAGAAGATGACGGGCATTCTCTCGAAACACACAGGTCGTACTGAGGCTCAGATAACCAAAGACATCGACCGTGATTATTTCCTGTCCGCAGAGCAGGCAAAGGAATACGGTATCGTTGATCACATCATCTCGACGGGAAAAAAACCGAAGAAAGAGTGATCGACGGCCCGTCCGGGACAAGTGCCTTGATCCAAAGGATCTGAGGCAAGGCGCCGCCGAAGACGGCGCACAGAGTTGGCTTGGGCCAATGAGTACGCCGGCTGAGAGTCGGCAACGCAGCCTCGGATTCTTTGGGTCGAGGCAGTAGGCGGCGACGGAGTGGGCGCCGGCCCATTAACTACGCCGGCTGAGAGTTGGCAACGAAGCCTCCGATCTTTTGGATCGAGGCAAAAGACAGACTTGGCAGAGAGCCTAAAGGGAGAGCAATTCTATGGCCAGCAAAGACAGCGGTTTGCATTGCAGCTTTTGCGGAAAAGGTCAGAAAGAAGTCAAAAAGCTGATTGCAGGTCCGAACGTCTATATCTGCGACGAATGCATTCAGCTTTGCAATGACATCATCGCCGAGGAAGTCGAAAAGGAAGAGTTGCTGAACACCAGCAACAAGATCCCGAACCCCAAGGACATCAAGCGCATCCTCGACGAGTACGTTATCGGCCAGGAGCGAGCCAAGAAGATCCTCTCTGTCGCGGTGCACAACCATTACAAGCGTATCGATCACAAGTCGACCGGTGATGAAGTTGAATTGACCAAGTCCAACATCCTTCTGATCGGCCCGACCGGTAGCGGTAAAACGCTGCTGGCCCAGACGCTGGCGCGCATTCTGAATGTGCCTTTCACGATCTCCGACGCCACCAACCTCACTGAGGCGGGTTATGTCGGCGAGGACGTGGAGAACATCATTCTGAACCTGCTCCAGAATGCTGACTACGATGTTGAACTGGCACAGCGCGGCATCGCCTATATCGATGAGATCGATAAGATCGCCCGTAAGGGTGACAACCCTTCGATAACCCGCGATGTGTCGGGCGAGGGTGTCCAGCAGGCGCTCTTGAAAATTATTGAAGGGACGATCGCCAACGTTCCGCCTCGCGGTGGCCGGAAACATCCTCAGCAGGAGTTTCTGCAGGTGGACACTTCGAATGTCCTCTTCATCTGCGGTGGCGCGTTCGCGGGTCTGGAAGACATCGTGGCTCAAAGGATCGAGACGAGCTCTTTGGGTTTCGGCGCCGAGATTCAAAGCAAGCGTGAGCGCAATGTCACGGAGCTTCTCAATAAAGTCACAACGGGTGACCTGGCAAAATTCGGTCTTATTCCCGAATTTATCGGTCGTTTGCCCGTGATCTGCTCTTTGGCAAGTCTGACTGAAGAAGCGATGATCGACATTCTCACGAAGCCGAAGAATGCTATCGTTAAGCAGTTCCAAAAGCTCTTCGATTTCGAAAACGTGAATCTCAAATTCACAGAAGGCGCTATGCGTGCCGTGGTGAAGGAAGCATTGAAACGTAAGACGGGAGCCCGCGGCCTGCGTGCTATCCTGGAAGAGTCGATGCTTGAGATCATGTATGAAATCCCTTCCGAGAAATCCATCAAGGAAGTGGTGATCACCGAAGAGCTCATACTCAATGGGGCTCAGGCAATTCTGGTTTATCGCACGCCCGAGGAAATGGCCGCGATCAACGCAGCCGCTGCGCGCGAAACGAAAGACCGGGACTTCGGTACGGGCGGAGCATGAGTTAAGCCCTGAAGTTCTTCTCGTCAAACACTCTCATCAGATTTGCAAGAAAGGCTCGCAAGAGCCTTTTTTAATTTTTGGCGGCGAGTAATATGGACTGTCTTCCTCGATTTTATTGCGCTAAGATACTTGTATGAGATCATCAAGTAGAGCGTAAGATTGAACGGCATCAGGCCTGACAGGGACTGGTGTGCGATCACTCATGAGGAGGCAGACAGAATGTCGGATGAGTCCAAAGACCCTGTTAGTAAGCCAGAGGCCGTCAGAATACCATTGCTTCCTCTGCGCGACATCCTGGTCTTTCCATCGACCGTCGTGCCTTTGTTTGTCGGTCGTGAGAAGTCGATCCAGGCGCTAGAGCAGGCCATGAGTACGAACAAGGAAATCCTGCTTGCCGCGCAGATTAAAGCCAAAACCAACGAGCCAGCGCCCGAGGACATCTACTCGATCGGCACTATCTCGACAATTTTGCAGCTTCTGCGTCTCCCCGACGGAACAGTGAAGGTACTGGTTGAAGGTCAGAAGAGAGCCCGGATTACCGAATACGTGCAAACCGAAGACTATTTCCTCGTGAAGGCAGAAGCCCTCCCTGAGCAGAAGTCAGCGGGCGTAGAGAACGAAGCCCTGGTCCGCACCGTGAAGATGTCCTTTGACAACTACGTAAGGCTTAACAAACGCATCCCACCCGAGATGCTGCTGTCGATCGCTTCCATGGAAGACGAATCGAAGCTGGCGGACACGCTGGTGGCTCACCTCAGCAACCTGAAGCTGCAGGACAAGCAGCGCCTTTTGGAAGAAACCAATCCAGCCAAGCGTCTGGAAGATCTCTATGGTTACATCCAATCGGAAATCGAAATCATGCGGGTCGAGAAGAAGATCCGTGCCCGCGTCAAGCGCCAGATGGAAAAGACTCAGAAAGAGTACTATCTGAACGAGCAGATGCAAGCGATCCAAAAGGAACTCGGCGACCGCGACGACGGCCGTCAGGAGATTTCGGACCTGGAAAATGCAATTAAAACGCGCAAGCTGAGTGATGAAGCCCGCGAAAAGCTCATGAAGGAAGTGAAGAAGCTCAAGCACATGTCGCCGATGTCTGCGGAAGCTACGGTTGTCCGCAACTACATCGACACTGTTCTTTCTTTGCCTTGGAATGATTTCTCGGAAGAAATCCGTGACACTCTCTATGCGGAAGATGTGCTGAACAAGGATCACTTCGGCCTTGAAAAAGTCAAGGACCGTATCCTTGAGTATCTATCCGTCCGCGTGCTGGTCGACAACATGAAGGGTCCCATCCTTTGCCTTGTCGGACCTCCTGGTGTTGGTAAAACGTCGCTCGCGCGCAGCGTCGCCACCGCCACCGGCCGTAAATTCGTTCGCGTTGCCCTCGGCGGCGTCCGTGACGAAGCGGAAATCCGCGGTCACCGCCGGACCTATATCGGTTCGATGCCCGGCAAGATCATCCACGCTCTGAAGAAAGCCGGAAAATCGAATCCTGTGATCCTGCTCGATGAGATTGACAAGCTGTCCCAGGATTTCCGCGGTGACCCGTCATCGGCGCTTCTGGAAGTTCTGGATCCCGAGCAGAACCACACCTTCAACGATCATTATCTGGATCTGGATTATGATCTGTCGAATGTCCTCTTCCTGGCGACCGCCAACTCGCTTCACACCATTCCCCGTCCTCTCCTGGACCGTATGGAAGTGATCTCGCTGGCCGGTTACACCGAAGAAGAGAAGGTTGCGATCTGCAACCAGTATCTGATTCCCAAGCAGCTGAAGGAAAACGGTCTGGATGGCCAGGACGTTCAATTCCTGCCCAAGGCTTCGCATGAACTGATTCGCTACTACACTCGCGAATCCGGTGTGCGTAACCTGGAACGCGAACTCGGTTCGATCTGCCGTAAAGTGGCGCGCAAGCACATGAAGAAGATCGAAGGTGATGCGCATGAGGAAATCAAAGGCAAGAACGGCAGCGACAGCAAGGAAATGAAGCCGCTGAAGGACAAGCTGAAGATTGCCCCGAACAGCATCAGCGAAAAGATCAACGAAAAGTCCGTGAACAAGTATCTGGGGCCACGCAAGTACCGCATCGGCCATCAGAACGAGCATAACGAAGTCGGCATGTGTACAGGCATGGCCTGGACCGAAGTTGGTGGTGATCTTCTGGTGTGTGAAGTGAATGTGCTTCCCGGCAGCGGCAAGCTCACCATCACGGGTAAGCTCGGCGAAGTCATGCAGGAATCCGCGCAGGCGGCATTGAGCTACGTGCGTTCCCGCGCGAAGTTCCTGAATATCGCCGAAGACTTCTATACGAAAGTCGATCTGCATATTCACGTGCCCGAAGGCGCGATCCCGAAAGATGGTCCCAGCGCTGGTATCACCATGGCCACCGCTCTGACCAGTGCCCTTACGCACCGCCCTGTGAGCAAGGATGTAGCCATGACTGGTGAAATCACCCTGCGCGGCCGCGTACTGCCCATCGGTGGTCTGAAGGAAAAAATCCTGGCGGCGCACCGCGGCGGCATCAAAAAGATCATTCTGCCGAAAGAGAACGAGAAGGACCTGATCGATATTCCAAAAAATATCCTGAAGGAACTGAGCATCGTTCCGGTGGAGCACATGGATTACGTTCTGATGCATGCTCTGGTCTGGAAGCATCCGGATCACAGCAATGAAGTTCAGGATGAACTCTTCGAGAAACTGAAAAAAGTGACAGAAGCCGAGACGGACGAGCTGTCCTTTGCGCATTGACTCCTGTTTCCTGCACGTTACTTAGTTGAAGGGCGGGTTTATCCCGCCCTTCTTTTTTTGGTTCAGGCATCGAAACCCGCCCGTTCGAGCTCATCTTCAAAGGTCTCCAGATCACGACGCCACTTATCCCGAAATTGCCGACGCATCCGAAACACGCGGCCCGATATCGTGCCGAGGGGCTCGCCGAATTCCGCGGCGATTTCGTGCAGGCTCTTGCCCTCGCTATAAAACTTTTTGAAGGTGAGGCTGCTCGGATGCTGCGAATTCATGGCATCGACCTGCGCCATGAGTCGCTCCAGATAAAACGCCGTGGGAATGGCATCGTGAGCCGGCCGGGCCCAATGCTCCTCATGGCCTTCGAGGGGATGGAGCGCGGCCGACTTGTGCTTGCGCCAGAGGTCGATGGCGCGATGCCGGGCTGTTGTGACCAAAAAAGCCGACGCACTGCCGAGGGACATGGCGCGACCGGAGGTGAGGTAGCTGACAAAGCAGTCCTGCACCAAATCGTCGAGGTCAGTCTCGCCAACGCCGAACTTTCGCAGATAGCGCTTCAATTTCGGTTGAAGCTGACGATAGATTGCGGTGACATCCTGAGGTGCATGTGTGGGTCTGACCATAGCGTTCCCCCTTTCTGAGGGGAAACTAACGTCAGCGCTTGTCGGCATCGAGCGATCAATGCTCTTATGAAGAAATAGTGTTCCTGAAAAACCCCTTTCTGCGAACAGCCTCAGCCTTTTTGACAAGTTGAGGATCACGGAGGAATCCCTGCGCATGACCTATCCACGTTCGATCCTGGTCCTCTATGCTCATCCGAATCCTGCGCAATCCCATGCGCAGAAGGCCCTGCTCGGGGCCGTTCAGGGGTTGGAAGGCGTCGTCATTCACGACCTCTATCGACTCTATCCGCATTTTTACATAGATGCCGCTGCCGAACAGAAGGCTCTGCGGCAGGCGGACCTTGTTATTTTTCAGCATCCGTTTTATTGGTACAGCGCACCGGCCTTGCTGAAGGAATGGCTCGACATCGTGCTGGAGCAGGGCTTTGCGTTTGGACCCGGCGGCACGCTTTTGCAGGGAAAGGATTTTCTGCAGGTGGTTTCGTTTGGCAATCAGGAGACCAGCTATCAAAGATCAGGCGGCAATCGCTTCACCCTGACCGAACTTCTGCGGCCCTTTGAAGCCACGGCTCGGCTGTGTGGTCTGCATTATCATAAGCCCTTTACCGTTCAGGCCGGATCCTATGCCGAGCCCGCTCAATTGCAGGCGAAAGCGGAGGCCTATCGGCAGCTGCTGATGCATTATCGGACTGAAGGGCCTTTGGCTTTGAAAGCTTTGAACACAGCTGAGGAGGCCGGTTCGCATGACTGATGGCGCGCTGCTTTTCATGGTGATTCTTTTCGCAGCGGCTCTGCTGGCGGTTCCTGTCACAGCGAGGCTCGGCCTTGGTTCGGTGATCGGTTATCTGCTGGCTGGCGTTCTGGTGGGCCCCGGAGTTTTCGGTTGGGTGAACAATCCCGAGAAAATCCTGCATCTCGCTGAATTCGGCGTCGTGCTCTTTCTTTTCCTGATCGGTCTTGAACTCAATCTGAAGCGTCTCTGGACCATGCGGCGCACAATCTTTGGCCTGGGGTCGGCGCAGCTGATCGTCACCATCCTGCTGGCCGCGGGGGCCCTGCGTCTTTTGCAGTGGGAATGGCGGGAAGCTTTGATGGCCGGCATGGGGATTGCGATGTCATCGACTGCGATCGCGATGCAGATCATCAGTGAGCGCGGGCTCAGGCATCATGCGGCGGGGGAAAAAGGTTTCAGCATCCTCCTCTTTCAGGACATCGCCGTCGTGCCCCTTCTTTTGATGGCGGCTTTTTTAAAGCCGACTGTGGATACTGCTCCCATGCAGGGCCTGACGTTTACGCATGTGCTGACCGCGGTGCTGTCCATCGTCGGGATCATAGTCGGCGGTCGGTATCTGACGCGCCCCGTATTTCGCTGGATTGCGGGCGCGCGGATTCGGGAGCTCTCCATCGCGTTTTCGCTGCTGATCGTCGTCGGGATTTCCTATGTGATGATGAAGGTCGGTCTTTCGATGGCGCTGGGGGCTTTCCTTGCCGGGGTGATCCTTGCGGAATCGGAATATCGGCATGAACTGGAAGCGAATATTGAACCGTTCAAGGGTCTCTTGCTCGGTTTATTTTTCCTGGCCGTGGGAATGACGGTGAATTTGAATCTGATCGCCGAGCAGCCGCTTTTGATCGCCGGTCTTGTCATTGGACTCGTGCTTTTAAAAACACTGGTGATTATAGCAGTGTCCTGGTTCTCCGGCGTGCAGAAGCGCGATAAGATCCTGCTTGGCCTTCTGCTGTCCCAGGGTGGTGAATTCGCGTTTGTGCTTTATAGCCAGGCTCTGCAGGAAGGGGTTTTATCTCCCGAGCGCGCGGATATTCTGAACGGTGTCATCAGTCTTTCCATGCTGACGACTCCCCTTCTTCTCCTCGTCTATGACCGCTGGGCGGCGCGGGCCTGCATTGAAGGGGAAATCAAACGCGAAGCGGACGCGATGCCCGAAGAGAAGCATCCCGTTATCATTGCCGGCTTCGGTCGTATGGGTCAGATCGTGGCGCGTCTTCTGCATACCAACCATATATCCACGACTGTGATTGATCATAGCCCGGAGCATATTGATAACGTTCGGCGCTTTGGATACAAGGCCTACTATGGTGATGCCACGCAGCTGCAGCTCCTGGAGGCGGCGGGCCTGTCGCAGGCTCGCATGCTCGTCATTGCCATGAACGACCGGGAAACGATCAATCGCGTGGCCGAGATGGTGCGGCACGAATATCCCCAGATCCCCGTTCTCGTCCGGGCCTATGATCGTACGCACGCTTATGAGCTGATGGATAAAGGCGTCACGCATTTCGAACGTGAGACCTTTGGTTCCGCGCTTCTCATTGGCTGTAAAGCGCTGGAGATCATGGGCGTGCATCCCTACCAGGCCTGGCGTACAGCGCAGCAGTTCCGAATTTATGATACCGAGACCTTGCACCGGCTTTATCCTTACCGCCGCGACGAAAAACAGTTCATCTCGAAATCCCGCGAGGCCCGCGAGCAGCTCGAAAAACTCTTCGTGCAGGATGAAGTTGAAATCAAGGAGTCGGATGTGTCGGATGGCTGGGATTAGTGAAGTCAGGCGGCGGCGTTGGGACGCCGGCCGCGGGGCGGAATTTTATTCCTGATAAAAATAATCCTGGGGCTGCGCGAACACGCGGCCGCCGTCCAGTTGCTTTTTCAGCTCGTCACCGTTCAGATAAGTTTTATAGGCCGCGTCGTTCGCCAGGAAAACCTTATACCAGGACGTGGCGTAACGGGCGATTTCCTCGTGATGGGAACCACCGAAGACGACATCCTGATGAGCCATGCCGCTGAATTTGGCAAAGGCCTTGGGGACCTTGACGCGTGATGTGGAAACGGAGCGTTGGATCAGTTGGGGCGGCGCGACCGTATCGCTGCTGCCGGAGATGTGAAGAACAGGAACGGCCTGGGTCAGAACCGCAGGATTATAGGCACAGAGGCCGACGGCGGCTTTTACGCGCGTGCCGAGTTCGTTGACGGCCAGCGCGGTTCCCGATCCACCCATGGAAAAGCCCATGATGCCAAGACTCGTGGTGTCCACGCGACCGGCGATGGGGCTGGTGGTCTTTTGATTTTCCATTTCAAGTTGCGCGAGAGCCCCTTTGTGGCCGCTGGCCCAAATGCGGGGATCGAAGGAATAGCGGTTGGTCGGCGTGAAGATGATGGTGATGATGCCGTGACTCGCCAGATGCGAGCCGAGCCAGCCCATGTATTCCTTGGTGTTGGTGTAACCGCCGCTCAATGTGGTGGCGGGGAATTTTTGCTGGGATGAATCTCTCGGATAATAAATCACGGCGGATTGATAGGCTCGGTTCGCAAGATTCGCCGTGTAGGAGCTTACGGAAAACCGTCCCCTGCGGCCAGGATCCGGGAGCGTGGCGGCCAGGGCCGATGCATCCGATGGATCGGTATTGCCGTTCTGCAAAGGGATTTCGGGCATGGATGGTGCGGCCGCTTCCCCTTCGTCCGGGATGGTTGAGTCTGCAGTCTGACTCGGAACAGGACCTTCATTTTTCGACGTTTTGGAAGTTTGGGTGCCGCAAGCAACAAGGAGTCCAACATTCAAGAGAGCAACAAGAGATCGCATGGAAAAACCCTCCAATTCTCAAGGGTCTTATAACACGCGAACCCGGATTTTTTTTGAACCAGACTGCGTGCGGGCCGTGCGATAGGATTTACCGTAAGCCCACGATCAGAACGATGGCTCCAAGGATAAGGGCGATAGCCCAGATCATGGTGTTGGAGAGATGGAATTCCTCCTTCGCTGTCGGCGAGACTGCTGGTGCGTCTTCGGATGCGACCGCAGGCACGTCTTCAGATGCGACCGCAGGTGCAATCACTGGCGCAATCACTGGTGCAATCACTGGCGCAATCACTGGCGCAACCACAGGCGCAACCACAGGCGCGGCCTCAGGCGCTTCGAAGCTGACTGGCGTCACGCGCGGTGCGCGAAGGGCACGGGCCAGGGCTGTGCCGGCAGCGCTTGCTGTGGGAAAGGTTTCATCAGCCAAGGGATCCAGGGCGGTTCGGTCGTTGGCATGACCCAGACCCAGATAAACCCGAAGGCCTGTTTCCAAAACATCGTCGATGAAAACAGGATCGCTCCAAAACCTGAATTCATGGTCCTCGCCTCCCCGCCTTACAAAAAGAACAGCCTGCACGACACCCGCATAACGATGAGCAGCCGCCAGGACTTCCGCTCGTTCCGTCATCCGCAAGATTTCCCGCCGAACAGGACCGGGATAGGCGCCTTCTTTTTTCAGCTCGTCATCAACATCATGGATGGCACGTTCAGATCCCAGAATCACAAGACCGGATTCAGGCAGCTGAAAAAAATCCGCCAGCCGAAGTCGGGGCCGGTTGCGCGGCTGCACGGCCTGGCGTCGAAGCTGACCACCCGAAACAATATGCCCCTTCAAGACAGGCGTCAGTGACGAATTCGTAGCGGTCAGGAGAAGCCGGCCTTCCATCACCACTCTTTGGCCGGGAGCAAGACCCTCCACTTCCGCACGCGGCAGCTTCACCGTCAACTGCGTTCCCTCGTCTTCAAGAACGCAGGTCGTCTCGTCCGGCGTTTCACAGCGCAAAGGCCCCTTGATCCTTCCTGTCACCTTTACTTTGCGTGGCCAGCGTCCACGATGGGAAGCCCTTGCCACATGATGCAGGACCTCGGCTGCCGACAGTTCCGGGATCTGAGCCGCGCGTATTCGAGAGAGGAAAGGAAGTTCAAAGTCCATAAGAGTCCAGCTCCAAAGGATTCAAGAGGAGGTGTCAGCTGATTCTTAGTGCAGCTTTGATTCCGCGGTCAACACCAAACAACAAGGGCAGGAACAGGGGCAATAATGGCGTCTCTTGTGATAATGAGAGTTCTTTCTTTGTGATGATGAGGTACAAAAATCGTGAGGTTTCCGATGAAACCTGATCCTTATCAATTCCTCACTGCGGTTTTCACAAACCTATGAAGAAAAAAACTCGTAAGGAACGATTGGATTTTTACGTCGGCCAGGTATTTCATACCATAGACTCACTTTTACCCCGTGATTTTCCACGCAATGATCGGCTGGTTCTGTTCCGAGCCCGGGCATTTGCGCTTTTCGTTGTCTATGGAGCCGTTCAGTCGCTGCTTATCGTGCTCTTGATCGGCACCGATGTCGGATTTCATCCGATGATGAGCACCAGCCTTCTGCTCTATCTCATTGACCTCGTTTTCATAATTCTGATGAAGTGGATCATCCCCATGGATCGGCTGGCGCTGGCCTTCGTTATGCTGGAGACGTTTGCGATATGCGCAGCGCAGATCCTTTTCGGGGGCAGCGTCGTCTCGCCCTCTTTCATCTTCCTGCCGCTCCTGCTGCCTTTTGCCTTTCTCGTCTGTGGTCGCCGGCTGGGCTGGGTGGCAGCCATCTGGGCCAGCATCTGCAGCAGCCTGACTCTTTTCGCCCTATATCCAGAGGGTTTGAAGCCGCCTTTCCATCTGAGCTTTGAACATTATCTGACAAGGCTTGAAAGCTCTGTTTTCTTCGCCTCGTTCCATACAGCTCTTATTCTGGGTGCTGTTGTCTATTTTCAGTTCCGCTCCGAACAAAGTCTGATCGAAGAGAAAAAAAGAACGGACAAGGTTAAGAAACTAAATGAGCTGTCTGAATTTGCCCATTCCATTCTCTCGTTGATCGAAACCCCTGTGCGAACACTCGGGGCCTCCTTTGCTGAACTCAAGACCCTCCGCGATCATGGGATTTCCACGCAGGACTTGAAAAAGACCGTGGAGACCATGCATCAGCAGATCCTGACCGTGGCCAAGGTCGCGCATAGCTACAGCATCTTTCTGCATCCTTTCGAACGACAGGAGCGGAGTGTTCTGGATGTGAACAAAATCCTCGAATATGTCGAGCTCATCTGCACACCTCAGGACGCGTCCCATCCATCCCTCCTTGCCGTCAAGGTCCCAAAGGGAAACGGGCCTGTCTTCGGCACCATGAACAAGCTGGTGCTGGTGCTTGTGGGACTTGTTCAGGAACTCTTGCAGGAAGGGCCAGGCCCTATTCGCCTGTCCGTCATCCAGCAAGAGCCCCATCTGCGCTTTCAACTCGCTCAGTCATCAGCGGATGATTCCCGCCCTGCGATCACCAAGAACTATATTGAAGATCTTGCCGGGGACAATCAGGCCACTCTTACGAGCTGGACCGCGAAGGACGAACGTGGTTTTCATCTGGATGTGCCGCTGGCAGGGAGGACGACAGCGTGTCTCTGACAAATTGGGGTCGGCGCTTTATAAGGCTCCTTGATTATTTCATTCACCCGCCGCTCAAAATGGACGGTATGATCCAGCGCCTGCGGGCGCGGGTCCTGGTGGGTACAACCCTTTATTATCTGCTGCATGGCATCGGTGTCTGCCTGTTCATGGTCTTCGTGGAAAAACGCAGTGTGGGCTGGATACTTCTGACTTTGCACCTGTGCGTGAGCGGGGCGATACTGTCTGCACTCCAAAGAAGTTCCTATCTGCGGCTCATCGCCGTCCTGCTGACGCTTTCCATCCTGGTTATGACAACTCTTAGACAAACCATGCAGGCCAGCATCTTCGCGCCCTTTTACTTCTGGATACCGACGCTTTTGGTGTACACGACATTCATTTCCGGTCCCATGTTCGGAGTGCTCCTCGTTTTCCTGCTCTGGATCCAGGTGCAGGTCTCCATTTCCATCAATGCCGGGCATGGTTATAGCCTTGGCGGCCACAAATCCTTTGATGACCTTTTTCTAAGCCTCCTCATCGGATTGAATCTTTCCCAGTGGGTCGTGTCCGGTATTTCCTGGGCCTTTGATCTGGTCCGGGAACGATCCGATCGCCAGCTGGAAGAGGAGATGCGGAAGAATTCCAAAGCAGCGCGTTCGTCAGCCGTCAGCGAAATGGTCGGCAGTTTCGCGCATGAAGTGAATAACCCTTTGGCCATCATCCAGGCGGGACTCTATCGGCTGGGAAAGGTGGACAGTGATCAGAAATTCTTTGGCGAGGCTCAGCTTAAAACCTTTCAGAATATGGAAAAGGCCTTGGATCGGGTCCTTTATGCCACCGAATCACTCAAGGCTTTCGTGGGGCATAACGATCAGGAACCGCTGACCCGCGTCACCGCCCGTGATCTTCTGCGTCAGCTTCTGATCATGACGCAGAGCGAGATCACGTTCGGACAGTTGGAACTCAAGCTTTCTGACAACACCGGCCTCGTCTCCTTCCCATGCCGACCTTTGCAGATCATCCATGTCCTCAGGAGCCTGGTGGCCAATTCCATCGAAGCGCTTGCAGGACGCAGGGATGGTGTGATCCATGTCGAGGCTCTGCTGAACGGGGAGCAGACAGCCGTTCAATTCCGTGTGATGGATAACGGGCCCGGCGTGGCGCCCGAGATCGAAGACAAGCTCTTTCAGCCCTTTGTCACGACCAAGACTTCGGGCGAGGCGCAGGGCCTCGGGCTTTGCCTCTGTCGGGCGATTGCCGGTGAACATCGGGGTTCTTTGGAATACCAGCCTGAAAAAGGCCCTGCATGCTTTACGCTGCAGCTGCCCCTGATGCCATAAGGTTTGTAAGGGAATGAATCAGGACACGCGAGCCCGCTCGACCTTGTCCGAGCGCTGCGTTTTCAAGGTAATGATGAAGGTCGGGGACTTCGCTTTCCCATCGAGTTCAATCCGACCATGAACCCTTTGCAGAAGCCGCCAGACTATCGAGAGACCGAGGCCAGAGCCCTGCCCGCCCTTGCTGGTGAAGCCGCGCTCAAAGATCGAACGGGCTATGGTTTCCGGTATGGGCGGCCCGGCGTTGATCACATGAATCATGACATTGTCGCCCGCGGCATCCGCATTCAATTGAATCCAACGCTCGCCCGCGGGGAGCGCCTGCATCGCATCGCAGGCATTGCTGAGAAGATTGAAGAGGATCTGCATCAAAGCGCCCGCACTGATCTGAACATTCAATGAGACGAGCGAGAGCTCGACCCGAATGCGTTGACGAGCGAGGCGCGGACGGCTGAGCTTCAGAACGGTATCCACCGTGCGGACCAGCTCGCAGCTCGCGTCCCCTTCCTGGGTGCGATTGAATTCCAGGATGTCCATGATGAGATCCCGGGCGTAGTGGGATTGATCGCGCAGCAGCACAAAGGATCGCACCAGAGTCAGCTGGTGATCACAGTAAAGCCTGTCCTCCTCGGAAAGCCGCTGCATGCTCTGCCAAATGCCATGCTTATCGGCCTGCGGCATCGGCAGGTGCGCGAGCCGCATGCGCAGGGAACGGAGTATCGGATCCTCGCTCTGCTTCAGATTCGCAAAGCTGAGTCCATCCAGCCCGGAGTCGGGACTGTCCCCGATATCCCCATCCGCCAGGACATCCGCGGCGCGGCTCCAGCCTGGGCCTGCCAGCGGCAGACGGCGCAGCAGCTGCGCCAGCATCCGGCGATCAATGCGCTGATTAAGGTCCGAGAACTGGAAAATGTTTTTCAGCTCATGACTCAGTTCACCCAAAAGCTCACCCAATTGCGCGAGGCGATCGCGTTCTTCGAGCTGGCTCATGCGACGATTGATTTCCAGACGATGCAAAAGGTTTCGCACCCGCATCAAAAGTTCGTCCTGATGGATGGGCTTGGCCAGATAATCGTCAGCGCCCAGGCCCAAACCGAAGAGCCGATCATCCTCGCTGGCCCGCGCTGTGATCAGGATCACAGGCGTATCCTGCAGCAGCTGGTCGCCCTTCATGGCTTTGATCACATCCTCGCCGGACACCTGCGGCATCATCATATCGAGCAGCACCAGATCCGGAAGCTCGGTGCGCATCTTGACGAGCGCCTCCTGGCCGCCATAGGCAATCAGGACTTCATAACCCTGATTTTCCAGCATATGCTGAATCACTTCGCAGTTGATCTCATTATCATCGACCACCAGGATCCTCTGGGAAAATCCCTGATGAATGCGGGAAGCGGGGGAACGAACAGGAGTCGTCGCAGGCGCGGGCAAAGGAGCCAAAGGCAAGGCCAGCGTGGGAACATCCGCGCGCGTCGGCTTCACATGCACCTGGCTCTGTTCGGGGATGACCACTCTGAAAGTTGATCCGCGACCCGGCTCCGATTGCACGTCCACCGTCCCGCCCATGAGTTCGATCAGGTCCCGCACCATGGAAAGTCCAAGGCCGCTGCCTTCATAATTCCGCCGCGCATCATCCGCCACCTGATGGAATTCCTCGAAGATGGCATCCAGCTGGTCCTTGGGTATGCCGATGCCGGAATCGGAAATGGTCAGGACCATCCGATCGGCCTCGCGCTGCATCACCATCTTCACATAGTTGCTGCGCTGGGGATCGGCAAACTTGAAGGCATTGCCCAAAAGATTCCGCATGATCGTCGCGATCTTCTCGCGGTCGCCGACGAAGTGATCATCATCTTTCTTCCAGGCGCGCTCCGCCTCGAAGCGCGAGTCCACCCGCTTCAAAAGCAGGCCCTCGGCCAGGTGGCAGGCCTCAGCATAAAGCTCATCGAGCGAAATCATGCTGTTTTCCAGGGTCAAATTGCCCTTTTTGGATTTGGCCAGATCCAGGATGGTGTTCACCTGGTTTTTCAAGGACTCCGCAAGGCGAATGCATTTCAAAAGCTGCTCGCGCGACTGGGGCGTCTGCGGCCCGTAGCGATCGTCGCTCAGCAGCTGAAGAAAGCCAATGATGCCGTTCAGCGGCGTCCGCAGTTCGTGGCTTGTATTATGAAAGAAGACCGTGCGGGCCCTTTCCTTTTCACTGATTTCCAGCAGCAGCTCTTCATTCCGCTGGAAGGTTCGATTGAAGCGCCGCCCGGTCGTCAAACTCTGGGTGAAGGCGAAGAAGAGGATCGCATACTGCACCAGGAAAATACCCGGCATATTCTGAAAGAATACGAGGTAATCATTCAGGCCCGCCAAAGCCAGACCCGTGATGCCCAGAGCGGCCAGATCCATATCCTTGGCTTTTTTCACGGTCAGGAAACCCATGATGCCAGCGAGCGCCAGGGCATTCAGGAGGAGCGACAGAAAGCAAAGCTGTATCACATACTGAACCATCCAATCGAAACCTACGGTGATCACCAGAAGAGACCCCGCAATATTCAACGCGATCGAGGCATTGCGCGTATAACGCAGGGCCGGCATGGGATGCATCGCAGCGAACATGATGGCCACGACCACAAAGGCGAACTGGGTGCACCAGTAGTTGAGAATGATGGAGAAGGGTTCCATCCATGCGGCCCCTTCGACGAACCAGAATAAAAACATCTCCGTCCCGACAAAGCGGAAGAGCAGCGTCACGGCGAAGATCGCCGACCAGAGATCCAACTGACTGCGACGGCGGCCCAAATAGAGCGCAAAACTATAGAGCGCGACCAGGAAAAACCCGCCCATGATCAGCGCCCGTTCCATCTGCTTGAAAATCTCTTCGCGATAGATCGTTTGACCCTGTCCCAAACGGGGAGCCGCAAGGATACCCAGATTCGTGTAATAGGCGCTGGCGTGCATGATGAGGGTCACATCTCCGCCCGCGAGCATGGCCGCAGGCAGAAGAACGATACGCTCACTCACGTCACCGATGGACTCGTCCCGTGTTTTCCCGACGCGACCGTTTTCGATGAGTTTCTGCACGGCGCCGGTCTGATTATTTTTTATAAACAGGGTATAGGCCGACTGAACCATCCAAAGACGCAGGCGCAGGTCATGCGAGCTTTCCGCCGTCGGCAGAAGGAGACGGCTCGCGAAGGTCCCGTAACC
>NZ_DASTAT010000129.1 GCF_035712445.1 Oligoflexus sp.
ACCTTGAAAGAGAATCCCGGATTCTGTTGGAATCCGGGAAGCTGTTCTCCGAAAATGAAGAAAATCTCCAGCCGTGCGAACAATCGTTCAAGGTTTTCAGGCGTCTAGACCATGGCAGGCTCCTTGCTTAAGCCCTCATCGGAAAGCGTTAGTGTTCTTCAATGATCCGAGGGTAACATGCAAGCGGCAGCCAGCCAGGATTCAGATCTTAACTTCAACCGGCTTTATAAAACTCATGGAGCCATGGTTCGCAAAGTTGTGCGGCAGTTTAATTTCCGAGACGCGGCAGCAGATGATCTGGTGCAGGATATTTTTCTTCTGGCCTGGAACAAACGCTCCTACTTGCGCGATCTGGAAGCGATCTCGGGCTGGCTGAAAACCATCGCCTATAATCAGTGCGTGAATCAATCCCGCGCGCAGAGCCGGCAGCGCCAGCGCTTTGTGTCCTTGGAATGCTACGATCATGAAATCGAGTCTCCGGAAAGCCGGACTCTCTTCGAAGTGAGTCTGAGCCAATTCGAAAAGCACATGGACGTTCTTGAGGACTTGATTCGCTGTCATAAGCACGAGGCGCGGCGTGAGATTGCCAAGCTCTTTTATCTTGAGCACAAAACGATCCTGGAGATCGTGGAATCGCTCGCGATGAATCAAAACACTGTGCTGTCCCACCTGAGGCGCTTTCGTTTGATCGTGACCCAGGCCATGCATCAGTGGATGCTGGAAAACTCGTAAAGCGGCTCCTGGGCATGGCTGGACCCTTGGGAAAAACGCAAAGTATGGGCCGCCGAAGAGGTGGACTTGTCACCGCGCGCAAGTTAAAGTCCCTTCACTGGGACTATCATGTGACAAGGTGACATAGCATGAAAAAGAGCAGCCGCGAAATAGATATATTTATGGCCAGCGAGATTCTCGGTCATGGAGTTTTTCATGAAAAAACGGGAGCCATTCGGGAGCAACTGCCCACAGGCCAGACGCGGCCCCTGCGTTCCTACAGCGAGGATATCGCAGCTGCCTGGGAAATCGTGGAAAAACTCGGCATTACGCTTTTGCCTGTGGAAAATGGCTGGTTTGCCCTGGTCGGCGACAAGCAAGGCTGGTCCAGCCCGGCCGATTTTATCCGCTATCTGCAAAAAGCCGATTTCGTGCATTCCGGTGCAGCCCTGGGTGAAAAAGCCCCAATGACCATCTGCATAGCCGCCATGAAAGCGCATGAACACCGCAATGAGGGTCTTCCCGATGATTCCCTGATCAACTGAGCATTGGCTTTTGCCCGGCCAGGATCCAATAACTCATCGCGCGCGACTCAAACGCGGCATAAAGTCTGAAAAGCGTCAGCGCAAAGACTTTATCCCGCACCGGATTCTTCCAAAGAAACTGGCGATAGGAACTGTCGGTCACCAGTCTCTTCATAAGACGGCTGCAGCAGATCGCCCAGGTTTTCTTCACCTGCTTTGTCACATCCTGCTGCCAGGTCAGCTGAAAGCCCGCTTCTTCAATTAATCCCTTCCATTCCGTTCCGGTCAGAAGATCAGGCAAGCGGCCCTCTTCACAGATGGGTTGCAAAAGATTTTTCTTCTGCCAGGCCGAGGCTGTCTCCGACTCTGACCAGACGGAGATGGCAAAATGGGCCCCTGGCTCCAGGACCTGGAAGGCTTTCCGAAAGAAGGCTGCCTTGTCCTGCATATGCTCAAGGCATTCAATCGAAATCAGCGCCTGGTAGTGATTGTCAGGCAGGTCATGCTTCATGAAATCCTTGCAGTAAAATTCAAGCGCATCATCCGCTTCGGTTTGCGCGAGAGCGTACTCATATTGCTGCCGTGACAGCGTAAAGCCCGTAACATGAGCCCCATATTCGCGCGTCAGAATCCGAGACGTCCCGCCATAGCCACAGCCCACATCCAGGACCTCATCACCCCGACCAATCTGGGCCAGCTGCGCCACGCGATGGCTCAAATGCAGAACAGCTTCCTCGGTGGACTCCTGACCCGATTCCCAAAATCCGTGATGAACGTGCTCACCCCAGATATCACGATAGAAACGATCAAGGTTATCATAATGAGCCGCAACGGCTTCTGACCCGGACTCGAAAGGCGTGGACTCCATAGCTGCTCCTCTTGCCAACAGGGACTTCAGCTCGACGATAGCACAGGGTTCAGGTGTCAGGCCAAAGAATGATGTTACAGGCAATTACGCATGTTCTCGCGGAACTACAGGCGGGATCGACTATAGGAGGAGGCTAAAGATTATACTTCTTCAGTATGGCCCTGAGCCTGTCATCGTTCTTCATGGCATCGAGTCCTTCATCCAACCCCTGCTGGATGTTTTTTGATTTTGGCTTGTTCTTATGAACGATTCCAATATAAGAAAGGCCCAGGATCGTCGGGCATTTGCAGAACACCAGCATCCTTGAATTCCGCTTCCAAACCCATCTGCCGCGCAGTATACCAAAAGACAAGTCGTTCCGAAGGAACAACGCTCACCCGATGGGACGCGAGCATGCGAATCTGCCTTTGAGTGCCCTCATCGCTGACCAGGACAATCTGCTTCGATTGATACTGAGGATCCTGCAGACGCGTGCGGAGCGGCTCCGGATAGGTGTAGCCCTGAACGATTCCTATGATTTGATCTTTTAAAGAATCAGGGCCAGCGTATATCCATTTGGAATCCTTATGCACAAAGTAAGCGGCTGGGGACTCTCTTTGGAATTGATTGATCGCATGGCTCTTGCGCAGGATTTCGCCAGCTGGCGCCCACAAGCAGCTTTATGGCATGCGCACGAGCGTTTGTGCGTCCATGCCCACGCCTTGTCCGGAAATCCTATCCTCTTTGGATTTTGTACTGAACCCTCTGTCAAAAATCAATTCGGCTGGTTTCCGATAAGGCCCGTTCTCTTGAGCTGACATAAGACCGAGATTGATGGCGCGCGCGAATCGCTTCAATGTTCGATGTTACGAAGTGCTGAGAAAAGCCTCGATCAGCCGATAAGGGGAACCAGGATCGAAAACTTCCTAATCGATCAGAAACCAAAGACGCATATTGGCTTTCCGCAGGGTTCCACTTCCAGTTTAGGGCGCTTCAAAAAGATTGAAGATGGGCGAAAGATGTCGACCTGATGCTGGTACGCAAGGTTCCGGGAAGACGAGGTTGCCAAGGCTTCCCTTTTGACCTTAGTATATGGCGATCACCGACTTCACAAGCGTATCATCGGGGCAGTCATAAGCGGGCACCTTGCCGCCCTGTCAAAGGTATTTAATATGAAAAAGTTTCGGGCTGTACGTCGCCCTCTTCCGCGTTCGCCTTCTCCTTTTCAGGCTATTTCAGGACAAAAAGAACTCAGGGACGAGGTGAAAAGACGTTACGATAGGTATCGGGAGCTCGTGGAACAAAGCCATGAAGGAATCTGGCGCTTTGAACTCGATGAACCCATTGATATCCGTCTGCCCGTAGCGCAGCAGATTCACCAAATGCTGAACCACGGCTACCTCGCTGAATGCAATGAAGCTATGGCAAGGATGTATGGCTATGCGGATCGCTCCGAACTTATCGGTGTGCGCTTGAATGAATTCCTGATTCCCGAAAAGGAAGAGAACCAGCTCTATCTTCAGGCCTTTGTTCGGAATGATTACAAGCTTTCCGATGTGGACTCCGTGGAACATGACAAGTACGGCCGCATTCTGCATTTTCGTAACAATCTGATCGGCATCGTCAAAAATCAAAGGCTCATCTGTGCCTGGGGCATGCAAAAAGACGTCACAGGCGAAGTCAAAAATCGCGAGTTTCTGCAGCGCAGCGAAGAGCGCCTGCGCATGGCGTCGGATGCCGGCGGAATCGGCATTTGGGAGTGGGATATCCCAAGCAACGAACTGTTCTGGTCCGATCGGGCCAAGCAGATCTATGGCTTTTCATCCGATCTTCCGGTGCGCATCGACGATTACTTCCGCGCAATTCATCCAGACGACAAGGAAAAGGCCTCGCAATTGGTTCGGGACGCTCTGGAATCCCGAGGGGACGGGCAGTTTCGCAACGAGCATCGCATTCTTGTCGAGGGCACTGTGAAATGGGTGATAGGCCGAGGCGAAGTGTTCTTCAATGAACAAGGGCAAGCCTTAAGGATCAGCGGCACGGTCATTGACACGACCGAGCAGAAGAGAGCCGAGATCAAAGCCACGCAGCTCCGTGATGCTGGACTTCAGCTGGCCCAGTCGATCACTCTGGAGCAGCTTTCTGAAGTCATCCGGGACTTCGCAGGCCAGATTCTAAAAGCCCACTCTATCTGCGTCTATCGGGGCCCGGAATCGGAACTGGAATTGATCCTGGCCCATGCCGCGGATGAGGCGCTGGATGACCATCTGCAGATCGCGCGCAAGGCGGCACGGGGCAATCCTGTGTTCCCTCAAAATGAGAGGGACCGTCTCTGCGCGATTCCAGTGGTTTTGAATCAGGACCTTTTGGGCGTCATCAGTCTTGAATTCCAGGATCCATGGACCTGCACTCTGGATTTTCAGAGCTTCGTTTTGACCTTCGCCGATCAGTGCGCCCATGCGTTTGAAAGGACCCGCCTTTACGAACGTGAACGCGCGGCCCGGCGTGAAGCCGAAGCCGCAAATCAGGCCAAATCCCGCTTTCTGGCGAACATGAGCCATGAGATTCGAACTCCTCTTGCCGCCATGATTGGTTTTGCTGAACTTCTGGCGGAAGAGACGGTCAACGATGAAGAGCGAACGGATTGCCTCCAGCGTATCGTGCGCAATGGACAACTTCTGGCAGAGATGATCAATGATTTCCTTGACCTTTCGAAGATCGAATCGGAAAAACTGGAAGTCGAGCACATTGATTTCGAAGTGATCCCTCTCGTTCAGGAGGTCATTTCCCTTTTGGAGCTGAAAGCCCAGGAAAAAAATCTGCGCCTGATTCTGGCTGCAGCCGGGCATTTGCCGACTTTCGTGCATTCAGATCCCACGCGACTCCAGCAGATCCTGATCAACCTTTTGAGCAATGCGATCAAATTCACCGATCACGGCCGGATCGAAATCCGCATGTCGTCCGTTCGTGCCGAGGGCGGTCGTGCCCAGCTTTGCTTCACCGTCGCTGATACGGGGATGGGCATTCCCGAGGCGCAGCAGGCCCGGATCTTTGAACCCTTCCTGCAGGCGGATTCGTCCACGACGCGACGGTTTGGAGGCACAGGGCTTGGGCTTGCCGTGTCCCGTGGTCTGGCGCAGGCGCTCGGCGGGGATCTGCAGCTGGTGAAATCGGTGGTCGGGGAAGGCAGCAGTTTTTCCTTCACGATTGATGTGGGAAACGCGGCGCCGCGATCCGAGGCGGCTGCCCTTCCGCCTTCAACTTTGAAAGAGCTCGTTCCGCAGGAACTGAAGGGGCTTCGCATTCTCGTGGTGGATGACAATCCTGACAACCGCACCTATATCGGCAGTTTTCTAACATCGGCAGGCGCGTTCATCGAAACCGCGGCCAACGGGATTCAGGCCGTGGAACTTGCCACCGAGCATGACTACGATATCGTGCTAATGGATATTCAGATGCCGGAACTCGACGGCGTGGGCGCCATGCGCTATCTCAAGTCCCATGACTATGGCAAGCCGGTGCTGGCTCTGACCGCCCATGCGATGACGGGCGATCGCGAAATCAGTTTGACCGCAGGATTTCAGGATCACCTCGTGAAACCGATCGATCGAGCGAGCTTGATTCAGGCTGTTCGGAAATACACGGGCGGAAGGTAACGAAGCGGGCTGTGACAAACCCGCTGCTTCATCAAATGATCTCGACGCCCGCAAGGCTGGACGTATGGATGGTATTGCAGCCACAGGTCCGACGACCGGCGGATTGAAAGAGACCACCGCAATGCAGACAGTTGCGAATCTTGATATCGATCGCGCTGAGTCCCATCAGTCGACGGGCTTTATTCTGTTGCTCGATTTCCTTGATGACGGCAGCGGGAAGAACTTTGATTTTATTCGCGGATGTGGTGTTGGCTTCGGAAGTGATTGCAGACTGCACTTTGGACTGTTCCATAGAGTTTCCCCCAGATAGATTGTGCTGTACGTCACAATTTCTAGCAGAGACTTTTCCGGAAGCGTGGACCGCGATTGCGAAAAATGAGGGCTTTTTCAGCCCCGCATTTTAGTCAAAACTGCGCCTTAAAGGCCGCGATTGTCAGCATCAACCAGCCGGCAATGAAAGCGACGCCACCGATAGGCGTGATGGCTCCGAGCGTGCGCACGCCGGTTCCGACCAGAGCGTAGAGGCTCCCGGAAAAAACCAGAATGCCGAGTACGAAGGCCCAACCCGCCCCTTTCACAAGGGCCGAATCGATCCGCATGGCCACTGCGCCGATGCCAATCAAGGCCAGCGCGTGGTACATCTGATAGCGGACGCCCGTTTCAAAAATCGCAAGATCTTCGGGACTTAGCCGCACTTTCAGAGCATGGGCTCCGAAGGCACCGAGGCCCACGCCGATCGCCGCGAAGAGAGCGCCGAGGCCAACCCAGAGGGTCCATAGCATACGTTGTCTCCTGACGGCCCTGAAAAGCCCCGGACCAGGGCGAACCCGGATCCCGAGCCTCAAGGGTCATTAACCGTAGATTTTCGCCATTTCCGCCAGGGTCACCTGACGAATTTTCGAGGCCTTGCCCGCCTGACCGAATTGGATCATGCGTTCCTTCACGACCTTCTTCATCGCTTCACGTGCCAGCGTGTTGTAATAGCGAGGATCGAATTCTTCGGGCTTCTCGGCAAAGGCTTTGCGGATAGCGCCGGTCATTGCCAGGCGGTTGTCGGTGTCGACGTTGATTTTACGAACGCCGTGACGGATGCCTTCCTGGATTTCTTCGACCGGCACGCCCCAGGTTTGCTTGAGCTTGCCACCGAATTGATTGACGATATCCTGAAGGTCCTGAGGCACCGACGACGAACCATGCATCACAAGGTGCGTGTTGGGCAGACGACGGTGGATTTCGCGCACGCGATCCATCGCGAGGATCTTGCCATCGGGCTTGCGAGTGAACTTATAAGCACCATGGCTGGTACCCAGGGCAATGGCCAGGGCATCGACCTTGGTCAGCTCCACAAAGCGCACAGCCTCTTCAGGATCGGTCAGAAGCTCGTCATGACTGAGGGTGCCTTCGAAACCGTGGCCGTCTTCCTTTTCACCTTTTCCGGTTTCCAAGGAACCCAGGCAACCCAGCTCACCTTCCACCGAAACGCCGAACGCGTGGGCTACATCCACAACCTTCCTGGTGATGCGGGCGTTGTATTCAAAATCAGCAGGGGTTTTGCCGTCTTCTTTCAGCGAGCCGTCCATCATCACCGATGTGAAGTTATTACGGATGGCAGAAAAGCAGGTTTCCGGGCTGTTGCCGTGATCCTGGTGCATCACGATGGGGATCTCGGGATAGAGTTCCACAGCGGCTTTCATCAGGCCGACAAGGTAGGCGTCCTGGGAATATTTACGCGCGCCGCGCGAGGCCTGGATGATCACGGGGCTATCGGTTTCCCGACCGGCTTCCATAATGGCCTGGATTTGTTCCATATTATTCACGTTAAAGGCGGCGACGCCGTAGTTGTGTTCTGCCGCGTGGTCAAGCAATGCTCTCAAGGGAATCAAGGCCATAGTACCGCTCCTTCTTTGGACTCGCGGCCCTCCGCTTGGAAATTAGCCTTTTCGACTGCTTACGCGGAAGGCTCTGATGGTTTCGCCGCATCCTACCCTGCTCCGGGGGAGCCTGCAAGGCACGACAAAGCCAGCTATAGCGAGTTGGAAGGAAAAGCACAAGGCGGAGGGGTTTCGGGTCAAATCGGCTGGCAAAAAGAAAGAGCCGGCAAAGGGTGCCGGCTCTTGCAAATCGTTCTCATGAAATCAGTTGGGGCAAACAGCACCAACAGAAGGTTCAGGAGCGTTCGTGTTTTGGTTTTGGATCGTGATGGGCGTTGTGCCAGTGCCACCGTAAACGACGTTGGTTTGGTTGATTGCATAATGGTGGGCGAGGTTACCGGGACACACGCGGTTGTTCAAGGCGGCGCCTGTGATGGCCTGAGCAATGAAAGCCGATGCCGTTGCTGTAGGCACGGAATACTGATAGCGCGGAACAGGAGCGTTGTTCTGACAAGGGTCAAGACGGAAGCCGATCAACTCCGCTCCGCCACCGACTGTTGGGATACAGGTATTGCCCTGGTTAGGCGAGCCAAGACCTGCACCCAGTGGTTCGACTGTTCGGTATTGGTTGTTATCGAGGGAGTAAGTCTGCTGCAGAGTAAAGATGTGCGAAAGAATATTCTTCGCTTCACCCATTTTCGCTTTGGCCTGGAACTGCTTAAAGCGAGGCAGAGCGAGGGTGGCAAGGATACCAATGATACCAACAACGATCATCAGCTCGACAAGGCTGAAGCCTTTTTGGTTTTTGAATGAGGTGAACTTCATCTTTGCAGACTCCCCTAATTGTTTGAATCTCGACGAAAGGCTTATGAAGACATTTCGGGTTTGTGAGCCCGATTCTTTAGAAGGATTCCAAGGCGGCCCCGGAATCCCTCCATTTCAGCCATATTATCGAGAACTTAGGGTCTGCAGTTTTCCCCTTGCCCGGGGCTCAATCGGGGATCTTTAATTCGACCGAAAGGATGGGATAACGGCACCATGACGTTGGATCCAGATTGTAATCGTCCAGATGGAAGCATGAGGCATAACGCTCCCGCTTCCATTGGTTCTGACTCCAAAGACGATAGAATCGTGCAAGGAAATCCCGCAGCTGCTTCTCGGAATAGGCTGTGAACCGTTCTCTCAAGGTATTGAGTAAGGACTCTGGTTCCATTCTATCACGAACGAAGGCGGCTTCGATGGCGTTCAAAATTTCGTAGGGCATCAGGTCGAGTTCGTCCTTCTGCCCCGCGGCCTGCGGCCTTAACTCGGCTGTGGGTTCCTGCTCGTTGACCAATTTTAAGGCGGGAATGCGGCCCAAACCAAGCGGGCATTCATGCTCGGCCCAGCGCAGCCACTTCCTTAGAAAATGCTTGTCGATGCCGCCGATCGGCGCCAGCCCGCCCGCAGTGTCTCCGTCCATGGTAGCATAACCCACAGCGATTTCACTGCGGTTACTGGTCGCCAGAAGAAGAAAGCCTTTCAGGTTGGCCATCAGCCAGACCATGGGCGCACGAACCCGCGCCTGGATATTCTGCAAAGGCAGATCATCCTTTTGCCATTCAAGGGATCGCCCCACCAAGGCCTCCGCTTTGCCTACGTATGCATCAACCAGATCCTGAACCGCGACTTCGTAGTGATCGGTGTTCAGGGCCTTGGCCAATTCATGAGCAGCAGCGCGCGTGACATCACCGCTTTGCTTCGTGCCTTGATAGATCGTGCTGACTCGCTCGCGAATCCAGCTCCTCGGATCCTTCGCGTCGCCCGCCGGCAACGTCCAATTCAATCGGCGACTTAGACCGTCGGGGCCCAGGGCTTTCAAAGCTTCCGTGATCATGTGCGCACAGAGCACGGAGATGACGCTGGAGTCACAGCCGCCCGAGAGCGAGATCATGAAGCCTTTGCTTTTTGATTTGCGAAGATAATCAAAGAGGCCCAGTTTTTCGGCCTGCAAAAATTCGAGTTCGGGACTGTTATAGGGATCAACGGTGTTTCCCAAATAAGCCTGGGGAATTTCCGTCGCGGTCTTGCCCAGACTTATGATGGGCTGACCTGCGACGACGCGTTCGGTTTCCTCGGGAATGCTGTTGTCCAGGACCGATCGACTCTTGAGCTTGGACACCCGGGCCATGTCCAGGTCGACGTCGCGAATCAAAAGGCAGCCGTCACTCAACTGAAAACGTTCCGAGCGACTGCTGATACGGCCGCATTCGCCCAGGATGATCTCGCCATCGTAAATGGAGCGGCCGGCCTCCAGACCCAGAAGGTTGGTATAAAGATAATGAACCTGAAAAGCCCGGCTGGCATCAGCGACCAGCGTTTCCCGCACGCGGGCCTTGCCCAGGGCAAAATGCGAGGCGCTCAGATTCACCACGAGTTCGCAGCGACTCAGGGACGCGTCCGATGCGGTTCCTTCCGCTGACCAGGCTTCTTCACAGATCACAATGCCGAGCTGCAGATTGCCGAGTTGATAGGTCACATCTCCGAAGGGAACGTTCTGCCCCAGAAGGGAAATGGTATCGACCCGATGAAACGGCCAGGGGCGGAACCAGCGCGATTCATAGTGAATGCCTTCCCGCGCCAGAAGTTTTTTCGGATTGATCCCGAGCAGCTTTTGATTCTGCACCACTGCCGCACAGTTCCACATGCTGCCGCGATGATAGACAGGCAGACCGAAAACCACGGTCATGTTCTCCGTCTCCTGGATCAGCTGCTCCAACGCAAGGACCGAGCGGCGGGCCGTGTGCACCGAAGAGAAAGTGTCTTCGCAGTTATAGCCGGTGATGCAAAGTTCGGGAAAGCACATCACCTGAACTTTCTGTACCCGGGCCTCGCGAATCAGGCTCGTGAGCCTTGCGACATTGCCTTCCCAATCCATGGGAGTCTGGTTGATGCTGGCCCCGGCGATTCTGAGTCGATCCATGAATCACATCCTTTCCGGTGGTTCGATGCCCAGGAGTTCAAGACTGTATTTCAGCGCCCGGCTCAAAGCATCGAGCAAGGCCAGACGCGCGCTACGGGCTTCGTTCGATTCCGCTTTCAGCACCTGGACGTTGGCCAGGAAGCGGTTATAGACCTTGCAGGTATTGTAAACGTGATGACAGAGAAGACTCAGTTTATTCTGATCCAGAGTCTGCTGAATCACGCTGTTCAGATCATTCAAATAACGGAGCATCTCCCGTTCTTCAGGCCCCTGCAAAAGCTCAAGATGCGCATGATCGGGGGTGAAGGATTGCTCCTGCGCCTTGCGCAGAATGGAGCGGGTCCGGGCGTATGTGTACATGAGGTAGGGGCCGGTATTGCCTTCGAATGACAGCCAGTCAGGCAAATCAAAGACGATATCCTTGGCCGGATCAGAGCAGATCATCCCGTAGCGGATGGCACCGACCGCGAGCTTCCGGCGAATGTCGTTGATCTCGGCCTCGCTCCATTCCCCGCGATATTTATCGAGGTTCTTGTCGAGTTCCTGCTCCATGCGCTCGCGCAGATCGCGGAATTTGATGACGTTGCCCTTCCGCGAAGACATCTTGCCGTCAGGCAGCGTGACCATTCCATAACTCAGGTGGAAGCAATCCTTGGCTTCGCTGAAACCCATTTTTTCCAGCGTGCGGAAGACCTGCTTGAAATGAAGGTTCTGCTCCGAGGCGACGACATAGATGGATTTTTTAATCTGAAACTGCCGATACTTGACTCGGGCCAGGGCCAGATCCTTGGTTGCATAGGTGGTGTTGCCATCGCTTTTGCGGACGATGACGAAGCCCAGTTTCTCCTCTTTCAGGTCAAGTCCGATCGCGCCATCTGAAGGAGCGAAAACCCCGGCCTTCAGATAATCGTCGACGATGCGCTGGCTTTCTTCCGACACTTCCGATTCATAAAAGCAGTGATCGAAGCGCGCGCCGATCCAGTTATAGATTTCATTGAAGTCAGCGAGCGACCATTCGCGTGTTTCCTTCCACTCTTCATAGACAGGGCCCTGCTTGGATTCGATGGAACGCAGGACCTGGGAAACTTCCGCATTCAGTGCAGGCAGCTGATCAGCCGGGGCATCTTCGAGCGCTATGGTCGCCTGGCTATACATTTCCCCGAGCCATTCGCCGCGACGCTCGGTTGGAGCTTTTTGCTTCGTCTTGTGAATATACCAGAGACACTTGGCGATATGCGCGCCTTCATCCCCGATATAGTTGGCCATCACCACGGGATAGCCGCAGGCTTCGTAAACACGACCCAAGGCATCTCCAAGGGCCACGTTCCGCATGTGACCCACATGAAAAGCTTTATGGGTGTTCGGCTGTGAATACTCGATCATCACCCGAGGACGATCGACCGCCTTGAGCCGCGAAAAATATTCGCCCTGCCGCAGCGAGGGCACAAGGGTCTTCGCCAGGGCCGCAGGCCGCAGCGTGATATTCAAGAATGCACCGACAGTATCCACTTTCTCAATCCACTCCGGATTGGCTTCGGGCAAAGCACTGGCAAGCGCGGCGGCAATTTCGGGCGGCTTTCTTTTCAAATCCTTGGCCATGCGGAAACAGGGCAAGGCGTAATCACCGAGGTGCGCCTCGGGTGGGCGCTCCAAAGCCGCATACAAAAGAGCCGGTGTGATCGCATCCGGAACCGCGTTGTCCGTGATGGTGACAAGCGCCTTATACAAAGCCTGGGACAGAGTCGTCCGGCCGAAATCAATCGAAGACAAAGGATTGGATGATACCGTCATGATACTTTTGATAACTCCAAAAGGTTCGGACAAACAGGTCGAAAAGCCCCCCCAGACTAGCACAAGGTCGCATTCAATGTCAGTAAGGACGGGAAGATGTCAGCTCCTTTTTCCCCGAGATCCCGCTAAGGTCAGCGCCGAGGAGGATTCCGCATGCAGACTTTGACTCGGACCGCCGCTTTGGAAGGTCCGAATCCCATCATCATTGACGTGGAATGCTGCACAACGAGCGGCTTTGCCGGCCTGCAGCTGGTCGGCAATACCAGTGATCTTCTACGGGATGGAAAGGAACGTGCCAAAACCGCGCTGGAAAAGCTGGGATTCAAACTGGGCCATAAACGTATTCTGATCAATCTGGCTCCGGCTGACCTGCGCAAGGAAGGCAACCATTTTGATCTGCCGATTGCCCTGAGCCTCGCCTGCCTTGCCAGTGAAAAGCCGCCTCTGCATACGGCCGCGGATTATCTTTTTGCAGCGGAACTCAGCCTGGATGGTCAGCTGCGACCGATCCGTGCTGCTGTGCCTTTAGCCCTGGCCGCCATCAAACTGGGATTGAAAGGCATCGTCCTGGCGAGCGCGAATGCTCCCGAGATTGAGGCGATGCAAAGGCTCTTCACCGACGCGCAGACCTCCGTCGAATTTCTATTCTTCGAGCAGCTGCGCGATGTCCTCGCCTGGCTTTACGAGGACCAACGACCTTTGCGGCGAAATGAGGATCATGAGGAGCGAGAAAAGGCGGCAGAGTCTGTGGATTTCGACGATATGCATCTGCCGGCCGAGATGAAACAGCTGGCGATAGCCTGTGCTGTAGGGCGGCATAGCCTTCTTCTGCGGGGAAGTCCAGGCGCCGGCAAGTCGATGTTCATCACGAGGCTGCCTTCCATACTTCCGCCCATGAATCGGCAGGAACATTTTCAGGCGCTCCAAACTTATAGCATGTATCAAAACTTTGTACCCATTCCCATCCTGAAGGGGCGGCCTCCCTTCCGTCATCCGCATCATAGCTCAAGTCCGCAGGCCCTCCTGGGAACAGCAGTGGAACCGGGTGATTTGAGTCTTGCCCATGGAGGCGTTCTTTTTCTGGATGAGCTGCCGGAATTTCGCCGCGATCTTTTGGAGGCTTTACGAGAACCTTTGGAAAATGGCCTTGTGAATATTTCGCGGGCTCAAAAAAAATGTCAGTGGCCGGCGCGTGTTCAATTCCTTGCGGCCTGCAACAATTGCCCCTGCGGTTGGTATGGATCCAAACGTCATGAATGCCGCTGTCCCAGCAATCGTCTCGTGGCCTACTGGGCCCGCATCTCGGGACCTATCCTGGATCGGATTGATATTCATTTTAATGTACCGGAATTGGAGCAACCGGCAATCCAACTCTTTGCAAGTCCTGGGAATGCACCGAAAGGTCAAACGGGGAAACTGCGCGAGAGCGTCGCGCGCTGTGCGGAATTCGCGGCCGCCCGTCATGCGGGACTCGGCGTTCGCGCCAATGCGGAAATCAGCGCCGATCAGATGCCGGCAGCCTCGGCCTGCTCGGCTCAGCAATTTGAAGCTCTCATGGATATCTTTATCCCGTTGCGACTTTCCAACCGCGCGATCCTCAGAAGTCTGCGGGTCGCACGAACGCTTGCGGATCTGGATGGCAGCGAGGCGATTCGGACGCAACATGTCCGAAAAGCTGTCTCATGGCAGGCAGTGGTGGCCGCTCGTGAACGCGGCGAAACAGGGACTTAGGACGCCACGCAGAATTTTTCAAGGACAGCCCGGGTCAGTTCATTCAGGCGAATGATACGGCCGTTTGCTTCTGCGATGGTGCTGGCCAGCAGCGCGGGAACCTGACTTTCGTCGAGCCACACCAAAGAGAGGGAAATGTTAAGGGTGCGGGCTACGGCCACGACCTTACGACTTTTTTCAGCCGTCCAATCGGGGGCTGATTTCAAAATCAGCACGAGCGGGGTGCCGGCCAGGGTCGTGGATATGAATCGTAATTCTTCAATATCATTGAGAATAATAGACCTTGGTGAAACAGGGGCGACTTCCGAAAGAAGGGCCGCGGTATTCACAAAGCGGGCCTCGCCGCGGGTGATCAAAGGCACAAAAGGGGGTGTGGGCATCGCGGTCAGCGCCTGCAGCCAGGCGGCACTTTGTTCCAGCGCGACGTTTTCCTGCAAGCACTGGGTTGGCGTTTGCGCCCAGACTTGTGTTGATATCAAAGCCAAAAATGTCAGGATCGAATTCCGCAGTCCACTCAGCATCTTCACAGGAGCCTCCACAGCAGGACCTACCGCACTGTGTTTTGCAATTTGAAGGCCAGTTGTGAGTAAATCCCTTCCATTGATTTTCAAAGGTTAACGTGGAATCATGAGAAGGTTTCATCCCAAGGCGCTTACGCCTGTCAAATTGCTGGACAATAGAGGACTCCATGAGCCATCAAAACGAGCTGGAACCCTGGCGCCAGGGCATCCGTGATATAGATGCAAAAATTCTGGAATTGCTCGCTGAACGCATGCAGCTCGCGCAGAAAATTGGCTCGTATAAGCAAAAGCATAATCTCCCGGTCAAAGACTTCCGGGTTGAAAAGCAGATCATAGAAAAATCACGCGATCAGGCGGCGCAGCTTGGACTTTATCCCTCGCTGGCGGAGGATCTGATGACGACCATCATCAAATATTCCGTGCTCAGGCAGGACGAGCTGAAGCGTAAGAGCGTGACCATGCCCGCAGGTTTGGGCCAGGAAGCCGTCGTGATCGGTGGCGGCGGTCAGATGGGTCAATGGTTTGCCCAGTTCTATGAATCCATGGGCTTCTCTGTTTCCGTTCACGATCCGGACAGCGCAACCGAGCACAATTATCCGCTGGTTCAGGACCTCGCGTCCAGCATCAACAATTTTGATTTGATTGTGCTGGCCACGCCGATGACAGCGACCGATGACATTCTGAAAAAACTCATCGATCTGAAACCGCGGGGCCTGATCATCGAGATCTGCTCGCTGAAATCCCCTGTCATCGACTCGGTTCTGGAGGCGGCGGCCCAGGGTCTTCGCATCGCTTCCATTCATCCGATGTTCGGCCCGGATGCGGAACTTTTGGCCGGCAAGAACATCATCTTCTGCACAGCTCAAAACCTTGTGTCGGAAGAGGTCATGCAGCTGCACTTCCAGCAGACTTCAGCGCAGCTCATCACCCTTGACCTGCAGGAGCATGATCGCGTGATGAGCTATGTCCTCGGCTCCTCGCATCTGATCAACCTCCTATATGCCGGTGTCCTCAGCGATTCGGGTGAATCGCTGCAGAAGCTGAAAAGCATGGGCGGCACGACCTTTCTGCAGCAAACCCATGTGACAGGCAAAGTCGTGGCCGAGAATCAGGACCTCTATTACGACATCCAGGCCCTGAATGATGAAACGCCGATGCTGCTCCAGGAATTTCAAACCCTGCTGGACGCCTATCGGCACGCGATTGAAGAGAAGGATCGCAAAGCTTTTCGGAAATTGATGGGAAGGGCTCAGACCTTTTTCGGGGATTAAGCGGATTCGCTGATCAGCCTCTGGCCGATCTGTTTCGAAAGGCGTTCCCAGTAGCGGGACTTGTTGCCCTGAGCGCTCAGGCTTTCGAACTTCGCCTGCCAGACATTGCTGTTTTCCAGTCGGTTGACGCTGATGATGCGAACCTCGGCTTGACCACCCAACATCTCATTCAGTACAGCATGCTGCAGAAAGAGTTTGCTGCCGCTCACGACCGGGAACTTCAGCTGCACGATACCCCCGGTTTCGTCGAGGCCGAGGAGCCTGGCCGGGGTTTGATACTGCACTTCGATATTGGCGCTGGCGCCTTCCGCAAAATTCGTCTTGGATTTGATGGCCTGATCCATTGTTTCGACCAGCATCCCAAGGCCAAAGGGCTTTTTCAGGAAACGGATTTCCTTGGTGGATTTGGCATTGAGCGAGGTCGTGCCAGCAATCACAGGTGGCCGGGCCTTCTCGTTCATCTTGGCAATCGCTTCCTTGATGGCAATGCCAGAGGAATTGGCAGGCAGCTCGTCCAGGTAAACGCAGCCGAGCGATCCATCCGCTTCACGGATGATCATGGCCGCGGCGGACTGCAAATTGCCGGCATAGACCAATTCGATATCATAACCGGCCAGCACTTTTTTAAACTGTTCGAAACGCTCCGGTTTGGGATCGTAGAACATCACCCGGCGACCATCCGCTTGCGTTTCCATATGATCCAGATTGATTTCGGGCAGCATGCTGATCCAACTCTTGCCGCTGCCACGCACCACGTTCATGGGGAAGAGGTTATAAAGTACGCCCGAGCGGTGAACATTGCTGCCCATTTTCAAAAGCGCAGGTCCTTTGGCCTTATCCGTCGGCTGAACCAGGAGCGCAGCCTCACCGTCGACTTCCGATTCTGACTGACAGACCATCTGATCACCGACCCGACCAATAACCTTGGCATTGATGGCGAGCGTGCAATCCCCCGCGAGCTGGCATTGCTCCGCGGCGACAAAGAAGGGTGAGATATCGCCATGACCATCCAGGATTTCCTTCACCTTGGCGGTCAGCGCTTTTCCGTCGAATTTACCGAGCATGAAGCCAGCGAACTTTCGGCCCTTCAAGGGCCCCAGCTGCTCTTTGGTCTTGCTGGCCACGAGCACGAGGACGGGAATATCCTTGAACAGGGGCTGCTGCTGCATGCGGTCATAGAGGTTGCCGGCCGTGCCATCGGTGATGATCGCATCGCAGATGATGAGATGCGGCATCTCCTGATCAATTTGTTTCAGCGCATCATAGAGGCTGACGGCCGTCACGACCTTGAAGTTCATTTTATTGAACAGCGCGCCCATCGTGACAATCTTTTCAGGCTTGTCAACGAGTATGAGTATCGTGTGTGGTGTGAGTCCTTTGGCGAACTCCATTGCGCCGTTCTCCCGTTAGCCCACTTGTTTCGCGGTTCCCTTGTTCAATATCTTCTTGATAGCCCCGCGGATCTTATCGACCTTCTCGTACCGTCCTCCGAACTCTTTTTCCGTCCTGGTGAGATACTGAAGGGCGATTTGATATTCACCCATCCGGTAGCAGGCCAGGGCCGCATTCAAACTGATCTTATACTGCAGCTCATGCCGCACGATCTTATGCGCTTTTTTATAAAGGGCCATGGCGCTCTTGCCTTTGCCCTGCTGGGACAGCTTGATGCCCATTTCATTCAGCTTGGCCGCGAAGAAAGGCCCCACATCATGAAGGTTGTCCATCATTTTAAAGGCCTCGCCGACCTTGCCTTCCACCAGCAAAATCTCGGCGCGCGCTTCGAGAAGGCGCGGATGATCCGCAGAGATAGCCTCCGCTTCTGCGAGCAGGGACTCGGCCTTGGCCTTGTCGCCTTTTTCCATATAGGCCGTCGCCAGATGAGCCTTGCGTTCCACATGGCGCGGATTCTGCTTTTCGAGACGCTCCAGAATTTCGATGGCCTCGTCCACTTTGCCAAGAACTAGCAGGCTTTCGCCCAGACCGCTCGAAGCCTGACGGAACATTTTGTTCATATTCTGGGACGAACGGAAGGCTTCCGCCGCCTCGTTGAACTTGCCGACGGCTTGCAGGGCATTGGCTTTCACATAGGCCGCGACATAATCCCAGCTATGCGCATCACCGAGCGCATCCTGGGACTGATTGATCTGGGCCTGGTCACCATAGACAATGCTATGATTCAGTTTGATGGCTTTGCTTTCGATGCCATTGCGATCGGTGAGGCGTGTGGCCACATGCTCACAGAGAGCCTCCACTTCAGGGGCCCAGTTTTCGGGCAGAAAGAATTTTTCAATGCCAAATTCAAAAACTTCGGACATGTATTCAGGATCGGGGTCGCTCGCAACGATCGCCTGGAATTCGGCGAGAGGACCCACGTATTTTTTGAAAAGCTCAAGGCAGCCCATGACATCGGGATGGGATTTTTCCGCGAAAATGATCATCGCCCCGACAGACCCTGTTTCAAACATCGGACGCACTTCGTCCATGGTCACATAGCTCAGCTTCAATGGATAGGAGTGGCCTTCAGCCTGTTCTGCCCAGGTCTGATCCAGCCCTTGAAGATCGATGTCTACCAAAAGACAAACCCTGTCCATTGTCACTCAACCTGTAATTAGCTCTCATGCTCTAGCCTGCAGAGATTATCGGGATAAGCCTTGCCGAAGTTTAGAATGGTTTCCATTTGTTCATGAATTTGGGACAATAAAGGAAGGTATACTTATTATACCGGTTTAGCTTAAGTGGCTGGACCTATTGAAGAAGCCGGAGTTTGCCATGGCTTTCGTGATCCTCGTCGTCGAAGACAACGAAATGAATCGTGATATGCTCGTCAGGAGACTGCAAAAGCGAAACTTCCAGGTGCTCACCGCAGCCCATGGCGAAGCCGCCCTGGAGATGGCGTTTCGCGAAAGACCCGATCTGATTTTGATGGATATGCGCATGCCGGTCATGGATGGTTGGACGGCTGTCAAAAAGCTGAAAGAGTCGCATGAAACCCGCGATATTCCGGTAATCGGCGTCAGCGCCAATGGCCTCCAGGAGGATCGCGAGAAGGCGATCGCCGTGGGATGCATCGCCTATGAAACCAAGCCGATTGATTTCAATCACCTGCTGACCTTGATTCAGGAATTTGCCAAGAAAGCTTCGTAGAAGCTTCAGCGGTCGGGCAGCCATCGTCAACTGGCAACCATCGTCAGCTGGCCGCTGGCTTCTGTTCTTTATCCAGAAGAGTCTGGCGCCGATCGCCGACCTGCTTTGCCATTTTTTCACAGGCTTCCATGGCTTTGGTGAGGCGCTCCAGGACTTCCCGATATTCGGCCCCCTGGTCCTTGAGGCCATCCATTTTCCGAAGGGCTATCTTGAGATTGCCATGAGCAATCGACAGGGGATTGGCGACATCATGCAGAAATTTGCGTTCATCTTCGAATGACATGTAAAATCCCCTCAATTAAGAGATATGCGGATAACCTTAGCTCAAGAGCGCCAGCCAGGCAATCGGGCGGCTCTGCCTCTTGCGTGATAGATCGAAGCAAGCTAGTTTGGAAGCACGGCCCTCATTGTGCCGCCCGTCTTTCTCTTTTAATGTCCCGATATAATTCATTTTTAGAAAGACTTTGAAATTTTGACGGGCATGCGCTATAAGGACTGCTCTTTCGGGAGGTCGCTCATGAACTCTTTGGGATGGCTTGCTCAGGATGCGGGGTCGATGATCACCCTGCGGTTTCCCCGATCCCGTTCGATGCCCAACGTCAGCCTCTTTGAAAATAATGATTACATCCGACTCCTCAATCAGACTCTTCTGATGGAACTGGGGGCGGTCGAACTTTATCAGCATTGCGCCCTGAATATTCCGTCCATCGACGCGGAGCGTTTTGCCACGGAACATCAGAACCACGCTCAAGCATTGACTGTGATGATTATAAGCAACCGGGGAATCCCGGATAAAGAAAAGTTTTCTTTTCCGTCGGAAATTTCTCTTTTTGCCAGCCGTATCGGACGCCACCTGCCCGAGTACATGGCAAGGCGCACCAACTTAACGAGCTGCATCCGCCTGGAAAAGGCCTTAAGGCGTCGCTACTTCCTGGCGCTGAATGAAGCGCCCTACCGCGATCGCGGTCAGCTTCAGGAGCACGTCCGCTGCATCAAAGCCCATCTCGATCTTTTAAATCCCCAGCATTAAAAAAGAGGCCAGGTCATCCCAGGCCTCACTTCATGTTACATGGGTGCCCTTGCGTACTCAGCATCTTCCACCATGGGACCGAAGTCGGCGACCGCGGCTCGGGGCAAACGCTCACCCGAACTGGCTTTCCAGCCTTTCGACATCGCTTCCGCGCCCAGAAGGATCATCTCCAGCTGCTGCACCATGCGTTCTGCAAATTCAACGCGCTGCTTGGGCGGGAATTCCAGGGCTTCCATTCCGATATTGAACACGACCGTGATCATGGTTTCCGCCACCAGATCAGGGTTGATGATCTCACGACGTGAGGCTTCCGATTCCTTTTGAATATCCTCGGCCAGTTCCTCGACGAAGCGTCTTGTTTCTTTCTTGATCTCCTTGCGGAAACCCTTCTGCTCACCGAGGCGTTCCCCGATCAAAAGCCGGAAATGCTGTTCGTTATGCTCCAGATACTCCATGAAGGTTTCCACGGACGTCCGAATCACACCACGACGAACGCGTGCGCGTCGACGAGCCTGACGCAGAAGTTGACGAAGAGTCAGTGACACCTCGTCGACCAGGGCGAGTCCCAGGTCTTCCATGTCCTTGAAGTGTCGGTAAAACGACGTGGGCGCGATGCCAGCGCTCCGTGTTACCTCGCGCAAACTCAAACAGGCAAATCCATTGCTTGTGCTGAGAGAAAGCGCAGCCCCGATGATGTTCTTGCGTGTCTTTGCCTTTTTTTCAGCCCGAGTTCCCATGTTACCCCCTTAACGTGTGCGCGCCCATCTTGGAACACCAGGGGGCCCCTCTCTGCCTTAACCGAGGCCTATTCCTGGCTGTGGATCACGCGAAACCTGCTATTTGCTGAATTCTTATACAAAACTGAAGGGAAACACAAACAATCTCCGCAAACACGCGTGCAAACCCCGCCACTGTTCGCCGACAAGGGACTACGCTTTATTTACTCATCATTATTCCGATGAATAAGTTGATGTAGCGCAGAAGGAGAATGCTGCTATGCTCACCGAACCCTTACCAATCGAAATCTTTGTGGCCACGCGGTTTACGGAGAAATCCATTACCAACGTCACGGAAAACTGGCGTGTTGAGCCAGAACAGCTTCAGAAAATGATTGTGAGCTATTTTCGTGAAATGGGTATCTTTGCCGTATTACCCACTATGGAAGCGGAACTCAAGGAAACTCTCCTTCATTGGCTGCAAAACTCGCCCGAAATCTACCAATTGGTAAAGAAAGCCGAGATGCAGGAGATGGTTCGTCGCCAGAGCCGGCGTCCCGACTAGCTTTGGGGCCTTACGGGGCCCATTAATCCGCAGCCCGCGTATTCAAACTCAGGGCATGAATCGGCCCATGCATCCACTCACCCAAGGCTTTATAGACCAGCTGATGCTGCTCAACGAGATTGAGGCCATTGAATTCCTTGGCCTGGATGGTGAGCTGCCAATGGTCGCCGCCACCTGTCATATCATAGGCTTTAATCTGAGCGGACGGGATGCTTTGCTGAATGCGGGAGATGATATCTTCGGCCTTCACGAGGACCTCCAGGTGAGATAGCTTGAGTACTTTGAGCGCTCTTATTTACCACAGCGGGAAGACCAGATGCCAACACTTTACTTAGCGACGCGGAACGCGCATAAGGCGCAGGAAATACAGGCCATTTTGGGCGCAGAATGGCGGGTGGCGCCCAGCAGTGAGTTGGACCCGCAGCTCGACTGGGATGAAAACGGCACGACTTTTCGCGCCAACGCGCTGATCAAAGCCAAGGCGCTGCGCACGCGCACCCCTTCACCTGTCCTGGCTGATGATTCGGGTTTGGAAGTGGATGTGCTGGAAGGAGCGCCGGGCGTTTACTCGGCGCGCTACGCCGGCCCAGGCGCGACCGACCGGGATAACCTTTATAAACTCCTGCGCGTTCTGAATGGCGTTCCCGAAGAGCAGCGCCGGGCCCGCTTTGTCTGCGTTCTGTGTTATCTGGATGCCGAGGGCGTGGCGCATTATTTCGAAGGACGCTGCGAAGGTCGCATCATCGCGGCCCCGCGTGGCTCCGAGGGTTTCGGTTATGATCCGATTTTTGTGCCGGATGGTTATGACGAGACTTTTGCCGAGCTGGGAGCGAAGGAAAAGAACAGCATCAGCCACAGAAATCAGGCGATGCTGGCCTTTCAGGAGTTTCTGATCACCAGGAATCAATAGGACCGCAAGGGCTCAGTGCCTTTCCGCAAGCGCGCGCTGAGCCGCAGCCTTATATTCCAAATAGGCCTTGGATGTCTTGATATAGCCGAAGTCCGGATGAGAGAGCGACTCCAGGATCTCCTTCTTGAATTTCCTGGGCTCGACCAGAAACCCCTGCAGGATCATCACCGCCTCACCTGATTTTTCCTGCATGGAAAGACAACGGGCATAAAGGAAGTTCGCGCGGCGGATATAGGGTTCGTCGTCGGTCCAGAAATCGTTCTTTTCAAACTTCTGATAGAGCATCTCCAAAAGCGGGATGGCCTTGGGGCACTTGTCCATGTCGCGATATGCGGCTGACAGCAGGAACCTTCCCTGCACATCGAGCTGATCATTGAAGTTCAACTTCTCAAGAATCGCTGTGCCTTTCTTATAGTCCTTCTGAGCCAGAAGCTTTTGGGCCTGAATGTATTCAGGGTTTTTGGACAGATGGCTGTCGCTGTGCCCGGCTTTGGAATTGGCGCCGCCGAGCACCGCCGCCTTCTTCAGCATATAACTCGTCCCGAGCAGGCAGGGCGCGTCCCCGCCGCCTTCGCAGCAGACTTCATCCATGACGGCCTGCACGCGTTTGCCATGGACTGCGCCGCAATTCAAAGTCTGCGGAGGTATGAAGGCCTTGATGGTTTCGCCTGAAAGCGCGCCCTGCTCAGGACTTAAACCACTGCGCACGGCAAAGGATCGAGCCACCTTTGCTTTGACGGAAAGGCCGCGATAGGAATCCAGAAATGCCTTACGCTGGGGTGGTGGTAAATCCCTGATGAAGTTATACTTAGGCTCAGACGACGCAAAGGCCTGTTCAGGCACAACGTTGCTGCAGGACTGGATATCAAGCATAACCTGACCACGCACCAGACTCGCGCACACCGCGTGCAGAGACTGACTGATCAGAAGCAGGACGAGAACGCCGAGACTGCCGATGATTTTCACGGGTAAACTCCATGGGGTCGCGAGGGGCTATTCTTGCATTATAGTCAAGTGGACATACAAAACCAAGGACGGGGGTAAGTCGGTGCCAATTGTACCCGCAACCAACTTTATCGGCGGGATAGTTGAGAAGACTGTCCATCTTTTCGGGAATTATATGCTTTTTGTCGGGCAATCCCTGATGCGGATGGTGCCCCCCAGCATCAATGTCCGGCTTCTTCTGGCCCAGCTGGAATTTGTGGGGAGCCGCAGTTTTGTGATTGCCGTGATGGCAGGCGTGATGGTCGGCGGGATCTTCGGCTTTCAGCTGGGTGAAATCTTCGCCATCTTCGGCGCGGAATCCCTGATTGGGGCTTCTACCGGCTTTGCCCTGGCTCGTGAGCTGGCACCGATCGTCGGAGCCTTCCTCGTAACCGCGCGGGCGGGCTCGGCCATGGCCGCGGAGATCGCTTCGATGAAGGTGAACGAGCAGATTGATTCGATGCGAGTGATGTCGGTCGACCCCTTTGCCTATCTCATGGCCCCACGCATCCTGGCCAGCATGATCGCCATGCCTTTGATTGCCATCCTCATGGTCTTCGCCGGGGTCGTAACATCGTTTGTGGTCGGTGTAAGCTTTTACGAGATTGACGTCGCCGACTTTTTTTCCAGGCTGGAATGGATCGTCGATACGGAAGATCTTTTCATGGGCATGCAGAAGGCGGCCCTTTTCGGCTTTATCTTCTCCTCGATCGGCTGTTTTGAAGGCTACCGCGCTCGCGGCGGCGCCAAAGGGGTGGGCCGTGCCACCACGCAGGCTGTGGTGTCTTCCTACGTCACCATTCTGGTCCTCGATTTTTTCATTACCTACATCCAGTTCAAGTTTCAGCATAACTGAAGGATGCCAGTTTGATGTGAAGCCCGGGGTCAGGCACGCCAGAGCCCCGGCTGCCACTCGCCATCTCCCTTTGAACAAGTCCCGGCTCCGATGCTAAGGTGTGTCCTCTGGAATCGCGATCGACCCAAGGAGGCGGCCTTTTATGGAGCAGAGTCAACACGATTACAACCACAAGAACGTGGAAAAAAAATGGCAGGATCACTGGTTAAAAAACAAGACCTTCAAGACGCCTGACCTTTCCACCAAGCCCAAGTACTACGTGCTTGATATGTTCCCCTATCCTTCCGGTTCAGGTTTGCATGTCGGCCACCCCGAAGGCTACACCGCCACCGATATCGTGGCTCGCTATAAGCGCATGAAGGGCTTCAACGTGCTGCACCCCATGGGCTGGGATGCCTTCGGTCTGCCCGCCGAGCAGCACGCGGTGAAAACGGGAACCCATCCGCGCGATACCACCATCACGAATATTGATAACTTCCGCCGTCAGATTCAGTCCATTGGCCTGTCCTATGACTGGGACCGCGAAGTGAATACCACGGATCCCAATTACTATAAGTGGACCCAGTGGATCTTCCTGAAACTCTATGAAAAAGGCCTCGCCTACCAGGCAGAGCAGGCTGTGAACTGGTGCGAAGAGCTCGGCACTGTCCTTGCGAATGAGGAAGTGATCGACGGCAAATCGGAAGTCGGCGGCTTTCCCGTCGTGAAAAAACCGATGCGCCAGTGGATTCTGAAGATCACGGCCTATGCGGATAAACTCCTTGAGGACCTGGACGGCCTGGATTGGCCGGAATCCCTGAAGGAAATGCAGCGCAACTGGATCGGCAAGAGCGTGGGCGCCGAGATTGAATTCGCTGTCGATGGGCATGACGAGAAGATCAAGATCTTCACGACGCGCCCGGATACGCTTTACGGCGCCACCTTCTTCGTTCTGGCTCCTGAGCATCCCGCCGTTGCGAAAATCACGACTAAGGCGCAGGAAAAAGCCGTCAGTGATTACGTGGAGCATGCGAAAAACAAGGCCGAACGCGAGCGCATGACCAGCACCGAGAAGACGGGTGTCTTCACAGGCGCGTATGCGATCAATCCCGTGAACAATGAAAAGATTCCGGTTTATATCGCCGACTATGTTTTGATTTCCTATGGTCACGGCGCGATCATGGCCGTTCCTGGTCATGATGAAAGGGATCATGAGTTCGCGAAAAAATTCGGTATTAAAATCGTGCGGGTCCTGGACGGCGGTGATAAACCGATCGAGGAGGCCGCGCATACGGGTGATGGCACGATCGTCAATTCCGGTTTCCTGAACGGTATGCAGAAGGCTCAGGGCATCGAAGCGATGGTGCAGCATCTGGAAAAGATCGGCATCGGCAAGCGCACGATTACCTATAAGCTGCGTGATTGGCTCTTCTCCCGGCAGCGCTATTGGGGCGAACCCATTCCTATTGCTCTTGATAAAGACGGCAACGAGATTGCCATCACCGAAGCCGAGCTGCCGCTGGTGCTGCCGGATCTGGATGACTATAAGCCAACGAAGAATGGTGAATCGCCGCTTGGAAAAGCCAAGGACTGGTTGAAATACGAGCGCGACGGCAGGACCTGGCGCCGCGAGACCAACACCATGCCCCAGTGGGCGGGATCGTGCTGGTATTATCTGCGTTTCATTGATCCTCAGAACAAGCACGCGGCCTGGGACAAGGAAAAGGAAAAGTACTGGATGCCGGTCGACCTTTACGTCGGCGGCGCGGAGCATGCGGTTCTTCACCTGCTTTATGCCCGTTTCTGGCACAAGGTTCTTTATGATGCCGGTCTGGTTTCCACCAAGGAGCCTTTCCAGAAGCTCGTCAACCAGGGCATGATCCTGGGGGAAAACAACGAGAAAATGTCGAAGAGTCGCGGCAACGTCGTGAATCCCGATGATGTCATCGAGCAGTGGGGCGCGGATGCGTTCCGGCTTTATGAAATGTTCATGGGGCCTTTGGAAGCTGTGAAACCCTGGAAGTCAGATGGCATCGTGGGTACGCACCGCTTCCTCGCGCGCTTCTGGCGTCTTATGGTCACACAGGATGGTGAGCTGGCGCAAAAACAAGGCACGCCGAGCGAAGCCTTTGATAAGCAGCTGCATAAGACCATCAAGAAAGTGGGCGAGGATACCGAGCACATGCGCTTCAACACGGCGATCGCCGCGATGATGGAGCTTGTGAATATGGGCATGAAGGAGCCTGCGATCGGTCCGGATGCAGCCAAGGCCATGATGATTCTTTTGAATCCCTATGCGCCGCACATGACGGAAGAACTCTGGTCGCGTTACGGCGGGAAAGAGTCGATGACCTATGTGCCCTGGCCGTCGTTTGATCCTGCGAAATGCGTGGATGATACCGTGACGCTTTCGATCCAGGTGAACGGAAAGATGCGGGGGACGATAGAAGTGCTGAAGACTGCGGATAAAGCCGAGGTCTTTGCGCAGGCCAAGGCCTTGGATTCGGTCGCGAAGCATATGATTGATAAGGAGTTGGTGAAGGAAATTTATGTTCCTGGAAAGATCCTGAACTTCGTCGTCAAAGGTTGATCCTGGCCCCGCGAAGCGGGGTGACGGAAGCCACTGGGTGACGGTGGGGGCGGAGGGCGTGCTATAATGGAAGCACCAACTTCTTCCTCCACGGAATCCCATGCTGCGTCCCGCAAAAATTTTGACAGGATTGGCCCTGTTTTCAGGGCTTTGCTTTGCTGTTCTGGCTACCGAAGTCTGGTTGAAACCAAAGGCCAAGGCTTACGCAACTCGAAAACTCGCCAGTATCCTGAAACAAACCGATCTTAAAATCCACTACGATGACATCAGCCTCGCGTGGAATGGCTTTCGCGTCGAAGGACTCTCCTGCTCATCCCCACGCATGCGGGTTTTCGGAACCGTGGACGTCGCATTCAAACTCTGGCCAGGGCCGGGATTTGGCCGACCAGAGCGGGTGATACTCGATCATGCGCGGGTGACTCTGCTGAGGTCTCCCGCAGCGGTCGCAGCCGGGAACGGCAGCGCAGCACCTTCCGCGGCGCAGGCCGGTGCAGCCTCCCTGACGAGCCTGCAAAGACTTTTGAAACCGGGCGTAAACCTCCAGCTGCGAAAAGTTAAGCTGGAAGTTCTGGATGCGCAGCGTGAATCCATACTCGCCATCAATCGCCTGGACGCCTCCCTGTCCGCCCAGGAGCAGCATGTGGAAATGCAGCTGAAGGGCTTTCACTATCGCGGACGCGAAATCCTGCAGGGCCTTGACGGCCAGCTTATCCTGCAGCCCAAACAGGGCCGGCTGCCCTTCTTTGTCACCGCACGCGAACAGGGCAGCGAACCCTGGCAGCTTCAGGGCGCGATCAGCGAAGACTTTGACTCAATTGAACTTCGGCATAAGCGCATGGGCATACCTTCGCGCTGGCAGCCTTATTTGCGTTCCATAGAGCCCAAGGATAAATTGGAGCTCCTTTTGAAACTCGAAATGTCCGGCCTGAGAAAAGCTCAGGACCTTGACTTCGATATTCAAATCGCCAGCAATAATCTTGAAATCAACCACCCGCTCCTGAGCGGCGAAAAAGTGGGCCCCTGGCCCTTCACCATCCGCGCGCAGGGCGACTTCAATCCCGATCGCGGCTCGCTTTCCGTGCGGCGCGGTCTGATCTATGTCCTGCAGTCCGCGCAGAAAGCCCAGATGAAAAGCACCTTCACCCTCGTGAAGAATGATCTTCTGAAACCCATGATGGACGATCCCTGGCGGCTCGACTGGAAACTTGCGGAAACCGACTGCCAGGATATTCTCGACATCCTGCCCCGGCATGCCTTTCCCCTTCTGCAGGGCTTTCAGGTCAAAGGCCAGATCGAACTCACAGCCGATGTCGAACTCCTTCCGCGAAAAGGCCGGGCCATCGAATTTCCAAGCGGCAAGCAGGACTTTGCCTGCAGGATCGCTCATGTTCCTGAAAAGTTCACGAAGTCTGATATCCGCGCCCGCGTCCAGGCCATGCGCGGTCAGGACTTTGTGCCGATCAGCGAAATTTCGGAAGATTTCCTGCGTGGGGTGATCGCCGCCGAGGACGCGAGTTTCTGGCAGCATGAAGGGGTCAGGACCAGTGCTCTCACTGCCGCGTTTCAGGCCAACCTGAAAGCCGGAAAGGTCCTCTTCGGAGGTTCGACCATTACGATGCAGATGGTCAAAAACTTTTACCTGAGCCACGAAAAAGTTTTAAGCCGGAAACTGCAGGAGCTTCTGATCAGCTGGGCTCTGGAACAGACCCTCGATAAGCAGGACATCCTGGAAGTCTATGCGAACATCATTCAATTCGGTCCGAACGTTTACGGCATTCGACGCGCGAGCCAAACCTATTTCGGCAAGGAACCGGCGCAGCTGACCACGGCCGAAGCCCTCTTTTTATCCTCGATCCTGCCAAGCCCGAATCGGCACTATAAGGAAAGCTACTGCGAAGGCCGGCTGAGCGAGGAGCTTCAGGAACGCATGCAGAAGGTGGCCACGAGTCTCGCCAGCATGCAGCCCGGCCAGGCCCTCATGAATCTTTATCAGGACTCGGTCCGGCGTCTGCATTTTCAAGGGAGCGGCCGCTGCAGGAGCGGATCAGAGATCAGTCGGAGGAAGGAACCGATCACCCGCTTCTAGCCCCTCATCATCAGCCGCAGCGGTTGCGCCGGCCCTTTGCACAAAGTCCTGATCCCAGGGCCTGAAATCGCGGATCACACCAATCTGATAACCCAGCGCCCGCAGCACCTGATTCACACTATCCAGCTGCACGGAAGCCTTGTTTTTCTCAAGCTGATACACGAAGTTCAGTCCGACCCCGGAACGTGCCGCAAGCTGCTGCTGGGTGAGACCCTGCCTTTTGCGTTCCGAACGCACAAAATTGCCTATCTCCATGCAGGCTTCCCCTTCTCGTCCAAATCTGACAATGAATACTATCCATTGTCGCAGATCCTTTGACGGAGTAGAAGATTTTGCCTGCTTATTAAATGCCGGATCCCTAAAGAGTATAACGCACCAGCTCCGCGTGCTCATGAGTCGGCACGTAGCGATCCTTGGGATCGCGGATCACCTGGCTCGCCGCCACGTTCCAATCGTGCGTGTAAAAAATATTCCACTGTTCCGGAACGGCGACGGAATAGAGTTCCTCTTTTTCGTCGATCACCTGCTCGGCGAAGCGATCGTAGCCCATGGTGATCGGCAGATGGACCCAGGCCTTGCCCGGAATCAAATCACCCGCGAAAATGATGGTCTCTTTCGGTCCACGAACCACCGTATGCATGTGCCCGGGCGTGTGACCATGGCTGAAGCGAAAGAAGAGCTGCTCCCTTGGGAATTCGGGAAGGGAATCGCCCTCGACGATGACCAGACGCCCCGATTTCTCGATCTTCTCGCTCAGGCCTGGGATGAACGAGGCGCGATCCCGCGGATGAGGTTTGAGCGCGCGATTCCAGGCTTCGCGCCCCACCACGATTTTAGCCTTGGGAAACACCAGCTCATCATGCCCTTTCACAATATCCGCGTAGGCGGGCAAAAGACCCCCTGCGTGATCGAAATGCAAATGGGAGAGGATCACGTAGTCGATATCCTCCGGCTTCACTCCAAGCGTCGCGAGATTGGCCAGAAGACGATGATCGGATTCCACCAGACCGTAGCGTTCCGCAAGAGCCGGTTCCATGTAAGCACCGATTCCCGTTTCGCAGAGCATCTTGACACCGCCCCATTCCAGCAGCATGCAGCGACAAGCCAGTCCAATGCGACCCAACGCGTCCGGTTTGGCCCAACGCTCCCAGAGGGGGCGGGGCGCATTTCCAAACATCGCCCCCCCATCGAGTAATTGGGAATTGCCAAGTACAGACGACACACGGATATCTGTGTAGCGCGCCATGACGCATACTCCTTCAGAAATGTCAGATTGCGGACGGAGTGAGACTCACTTCAGATTTAATTAACATCCTGCAGGGCTTGATAGAAGAGGCTTTCAAAGGGCTCAAGATGGCTGCGCAAAAATTCATCTTTCCCATCGACTACCGGAGCAGCGCGGGGCACAAGGGTATGGACCCCATATTATTCACAGAGACTGTGGATAATTTAGGACGTTTACAAGGACGGTGAAAAACCGTTATCAAAGTAAATTTCACAGAAATCCATGGACCACCTTGGGGACGCTGATAAGTGGTTGAATCACCTGGAAATTGGGTTGGTTTTTAACGGATTCCTCAAAGAAACGCAAGGACCCATACGGGACTTCAAAATTCAGAAACGACTTCCGCAAACGCCCACCTGTCACGTCTTTAAACAGTTTTTAAAATTATTATCTCGCCGTCATGATTGACAAGTCATATAGGCATGGATATTGCTCCGTATCCTGTGTCCCCGTCGCTGCTCTATCCGGTTGAAATGGAACTGCTGTTTGTGGAGAGGAAGTTATGAGTATTCGCAATTATTTGGCAGGCTTGGCCTTGCTCCTGGGCACCCAGATGGCCCAGGCTCAGTCGCATTCCCTCGTCGATCGCAACCGTTCGTCAGAACGGGCCAATGTATTTCTCTTTCAGTCCGTGGATGGTGAATTCGGCAAGGTTCAAAAGTCCTTTAAAAGTCAGCCTGAAGCCGTGAATCAAACCTGGCGAGGCTATGGCATTCGCAATGGAGTCGGCATCGAACTCTTCAAGTTCACGCAGTTCAGCCTGTCCCATACGCTTTTGAATATGCGTTCACGGGATACGAGCCTTGAAAACATGCGCGGCAGCAAACTCTCGGGTGAAATCACCTTTGCCTTCAGCGCCCCCATCACCAACATTCAGTTTGGTCTGGGCGTGATCGCCTCGCAGATGGACTATCAGAATTATGATAAGAGCGGCGCCTATGTCGGCACCGGACACTACTACAATATGGGCTTCAATTATTTCCTGAGCCAGATGTTTTCGGTTCAGGTGATAGGCAAGCACTCCACCATCCGCCACTCGGCTTCCGGTGGTTCCCTTGATCTTCAGGAAATTCAAACCAGCACGGATAGCCTGAGCTTCGGCCTTGCGATCTGGATCTGATCAGACCTGAAAGAGCCTCTTGAAATTCGTCCAAATCTGCTCGCGGGCCTGGTCTTCGGACCAGCCCCGCAGTTCCGCCATCAAAGCCACGGTTCCCACGACATTCTTCGGTTCGTTGCGTTCGCCGCGCTCCGGCGCAAGGTAAGGGCAATCGGTTTCCGTCAGCACGAGTTCCTGGGGAAGTTCCTTCAGGAGTTTTCGGAACGACTCGTTTTTCCGTGCATTGGCGGGTATGGAAAAATACCAGCCATGCTGCTCGGCAGCCCGCAGAGCGAGCTTGCTCTTGCCGCCATAGCAATGAAAATCCACCCGCTTGACGCCATGCGCCGCGAGTATTTCCATGGCCCGCTCTTCCCGCTTTCTCGTGTGAATGATCAAAGGCTTGTCGAATTCAAGGGCGATGCCTATGAGTTCTTCAAAGACCTTCTCCTGAGCCGCGAAGGTTTCCTCTCCAACCCAGTAACCATCCAGGCCGCACTCACCAATGGCAAAGACGCGACCCGCCGCGACTTCACGTCGAATGCCGGCCACCGCGTCGGGCACATGGAATTTGCGGATGGGAAAGGGCAGATCGGAAACGATATCATTGACCGCGTCGATCGGATAAATTCCCAGCGCAGGTTTGATAAGGGGATAGGTTTCTGCCAGTTCCAGAATGCGCTGATTGGAGGCAGGCTCCAGCCCGTTCACGACGATGGCCTTAAGTCCGCTCGCTTCCGCACGCGCGATGACCTCGGGCAGGTCGTTCGCAAAATCTTCATGGGTTAAATGACTATGAACATCAACGTACACGGGCGCTCTCCCTTACTTTCTGGCCTCCGCCTGACGGGAGAACCTGTGCGATATACGCATATTTGCGGCCGTTGGTCGACTGTTTTTTACGCCCGAGACGGTCGTGAAGCGCAGCGTGATGCCCTGCTTTTTGGCCTTTTCCTGAAGACTTTGCAGGACCATGCGAAGCTTCGGCCAGCTTTGGAAGGCAGCCTCGGCGGAAAGGGCCAGAGTGAAGACCTCGTCCTCCCTCCCCTCTTTCAGCTGCTTATCAAAACGCGCGAGGATCTCGCGCTGCTCATTCAGTTCCATAATCCCGCCGCGCTGCGGTACGGGCAGAACCAAAGGATGGCTGCCGGCAAGAGCCTGCAGGGCTTTTGCATCGGGTTGCACGAGCATGCTCCAGCGTTCCGCCACCCACGCGCTCAGCGGGAATTCACGAAGCTTGGGCGCAACAAGCTCGGGATCGACGGGTGAAAGATCGAAGCGATAGCCAAAGGACCCGGCCAGCTGGGTCAGGAAGGGAGCTTCCATCCAACCGCGGACAGTAAAGCTCTTCAGGCTGGAAAAACCCGCCTGGATCAGAGTGCGATGGGCGGCGGAAAGAATCCGCAGCGTTTCCTCGCGGGTGTAGACAGTCAGCGGCACATCGAGGCCGCAATCATTTTCACAGATTTCGCCTTCGTCCGCATAACCCCAGAACGAGGGCGCGAGCTTCAGGATCACGCCGGCTTCCTGGACGAGGTTTTCCACGGGTGCCAGGTAAAGTCCCACTTCATCCTGAGTCCCGAACACGCGCTGCATCGCGTTCAAGTTATCAGCGGCTTTGGCTTCATCCAAAAAATAAGCCGGATTCACGAAATGAGTCAGGGGGATATCCGGAAAAGTCTTCCGCATGCGTTCCAGGGCATCGACGTTGGGCGCATGGAGTTCACGGCCTTCCCAGTGCACGGTGACATCAATGGTGACTGCTTTGGCCGCGAAGATTTTCCCTGAAAAAGACGTGGCGAGTAGAAGTCCCATAGTCCAGAGAGGGCGCATTCCTTGGCTCCTCATCGGTATGGGACAGGCAGAGGTCCCACACCGCTATTTGCGAGTGGATCGACGAATCATTGCTGGTATCAAAGGTAGAATAAATAGTAGCAGGAATGAAAATACCTGTCCATTTGCGGACGATCCCATCAGAACACCGCAAACCGACTTCTTCGAACTGCGCGAGGTCGTGCCCGCGACGGTCGGAGTGGTGTTCGCCACGCTGCCGCTTTTTTCCACGCCGCTGACATCGGTGACGGCCGTGGCTCCGGCAGGAGTCGATTGCACGGAATCACAGGTGATGTCGGTCAAAAACGGCGCAAGGCCCCGCTCCACGGCGCGGCTATAGATCAGACTGCATTTGCCGCCCTGGAAGAGGGCCCTGTCAGCCAGCATCATGCCGACGACGAAGTGCTGATAACCGCTATCGTCGACGAGCAGATCGATCGCTTTCAGCACCATGTGCGTGACGTCTTCCAAAGCGATGCCGTCTTTCGCATAAAGATCCCAGAGCATGCCCGAGATGAACTGGCTCTTCTGATGGGCTTCACGCGGCAGATCCGCTCCACCGTATTTCAAAGCGTTTTCGCCGGTGCGGAGACACTTCTTGGGCACATAGCAGATCTTGTTGCCGTAGGCGGTATCAGGACAGATGCTCTCGCCGAGACAGGCATTACCGGTGCGGGCGAAGTTGAAATAATCGGCAAGGCCTTCATGCAGAACAAGCGACTCGCCGGCGATTTCCGTAACAGTATGATAGACCACATGATGACCCAGTTCATGACCCACGACATCGGAATCGGTAGAGAGGTTTTGCAGGATCGTGCCATCCCCATCGCCGACGAAAATCGTATCGAAGGTGGCGCCAGGCTGATAAAGGGCGTTATTCGTATCACCCTGGAATTCAGCATGCACCTGAATGCGGATGGGAACCGTGCCGAAATTTTTGTAGCCCATGGTTTCGAGCCACTCAAGCGCGCGGTTGGCGTTGGTGAAGAGCGAGATCTCTTCGAAGGCATCCGAGGTCGGACCGAAGGCTGTGAAATCCGAATTCGCGCTGGTCGCATAGGTGAAAGGAGAATCCACTTCGGTGACGAAGTAGGCGTTTTCAAGGTATCCCGTTTCTTTCATCGAGCGCAGCGTGAATTCCTGCAGCTCAAGGTCAAGGACGTTGTGGGGATAGATTCGGGCTTTGCCCGTGGCATGGAAATGCTTGGCCTGGAATTTGAAACTGCGCAGATCATCGGCGACCACGGTATAGTTCAGGCGATCGGCCTCGACTTCCCAGACCCAGACCGGATAAAGCTGACCGTTTTCCGCCCAAAGACAGGCTTCGGCGTGATTTTTCGTGAAGTTGGTCGCGATACCGTTCTGAGCGAGCGTATCCGCCACGATATTGCGCACAAGATTGTCCGCGGGCCAGTTGGCGAGATCGTACTGGGCGTTCACGTCAAGCTTGGGCATCCTGCCGAAAACGGCCATATCCCCACCGACGGTCTCATGGGATTTGATCTGGTACTGGCAGAGCGGAATACCATCGACCGAGAAGCGCAGATCCACAGTCTCGATCGCCTTGCCGGCCGCGAGGTTCAGGCCGGAATAACTCTTCTGACGAGTCGTGATGCGAGGATTCAGTCCCCAGTTCTGCAGCATGGCGTCCGTCTTCCCGCGAAGGCTCATGGGCCGCAGGGGGCCTTTCTGCAGAGCGATCCCTCGATCCGCGAAACCGAAGTCAGCCTTCTGGCTTGCGCCGAGGCTATGAATCATCACCCTTTCATCGGCAGCGCCCTGGGCCAGGACCGGGCTTGAAAGGGACAAAATACCAAGGATCGCAAGGACTTCTGTTCTTTTCATAGAGGCTTCCTGCTCTGCATGCCTGACCAGTCAGACACGTCATGTAAGATTCGGAAGCTTGAAGGGAAATCTTTAGAAAAGCGGGCAAAGGCGGGCAAATTATTACGTCAGGGCAGAAGCTTCGCGAAACCGCGAGGCAAGTCTGCGCCGAGCTTTGGGAATTCGTACCAAAAGAAGGCCGGACGACCCGCAGGGGCCATCCGCTACGAAGGATTTAAGTTTGCTTGATGAAGCCATCGCGCAAAGCGCTGATTTTATCTACGGTAAGACGCAGCGCCTGCTGCAGAATTTCCGTTTCCCAGGTATCGCCCTTCGCACAGCTGGTCAGGTCCCGCAGCCATACGGTCATTTCATCGACGAAAGCTTTGCGATCATCTTTCATCGAGTGATCATAGGCGCGATTCAGATACTCCATCCATTCCTTGTCGCCCTTGGGTAAAAGGTTGACGAGGTTATTGAGAAGCACCGTGCCTTCGTTCTCTTCCCAACCGCCTGCGATGCGAAAGGGGTACTGATCCTTGTCGACGTTATGCAGCCAAAGTCGTGAATGGCCACCCAACTCGAGTACTGAAAAATCCTGAGGCGCAGCCCCATGGAAACCATCAGGCCTCTTCCATATCAAATGCATGCTACTCCCCCTTGTCCCTACAACGTGAGGCATCCTAACAAATCAGCTTGGGTATTTCCAAGGGCTGTTTTCACGGCAAATGGCTCAAGGTTGCGCCCCTGAGCTTGCCGCAAGGCCCGCACTCCGGGCCTTATTCCAGTTCATAGCAGATTTCAGGCGGATTTTCCCGAAGGACTGTTGGGGCTTTGGTTGGAATAACGATCGACGAATTTTTGCAAAAGACTGCGCTGCTCCGCGGTAAAGCTTTCAAATTGGACACCCATGCCAGGCGTCAAATTTTTGTCAGGCACCTCGGTCTGCACCCAGATCACGCGGCCCTTGGCTTCCAGGGTTTCCTTGGAATCGGGAAGTGTGAAGGTCAATTCAACCACGCTTCCGTGGCTCAGCGGATTTTTGGTTTCGATAAAGACTCCACCGGCCCCGAGGTCACGGCAGAAGTCGAAGAGATAGTGGCCATTCGCCCGGTAATCCACCAGCAATTGCACCGGCACGCGATGATGGATGCGGCCATCCTTCGGTGATGACTCATCGCCTTTTGACTGCTTGGGTGCGGGTGGTGTCGCGGTCTTTTTCCCATTCTTGGTTTTGTTCGGCATAGTTGTCACCTCATGGTACGGCGTTCTTGAGACATTTTATGGTTTCTGGGAAGCCTGGATCAACTGCTTTACATAAACAGTATGCTCCTCCATGGTCTTGGAAAAGCGGTGCTGTCTGGTCCCATCTGTACCGAGGACGTAGAAGCGATAACCCAGGCGAGTCGGATTCAGCACGGCTCGCAGCGAAGTCATCGAAATGGCACCGATGGGCCCCGGTGGCAGTCCTTTATGAATACGCGTGTTGTAGAGATTCTTGCCATCTTTGAGATGCACGGTTTTAATGTCGCCCTGATAGTCAACGATGCCATAGATCAGAGCTGCGTCAATACCCAAGGGTTCACCATCCTTGAGGCGATTCCAGATCACCTCAGAGACCATCTCGCGCTCCTCATCGAGCTGCGTTTCGCGTTCTATGAGTGAAGCAAAGATGACCCCCTGATGCAGACTGAGCTTCCGCGCGGCCAGCTCATCTTCGATCCCAGGCGGCAATTGGACGAAGAAGGTATCGAGCATTTTTTCAAAAGCCTGACGGGGCGTCGGCATTTTTACGAAGCTATAGGTGGCAGGGAAAAGATACCCCTCCACGTTTTCAGCCTTGATGTTGTATTTGCGCAAAAGTTCCGGATCCTTGGCGAGCGCTCCCAGTTCCGTTTTCGTTCCCACTTTATGGGCGACCAGGCGATCTATGATCTGCTTGAGCGTGAAGCCCTCGGGCACCACATACTGCAGCTCCAGGGGCTGCCAGGTTTTGCCGGACTCGATGGTCGCGACGATCTGTTTCGGGGAAACGGATCCTTCAAAGCGATATTGACCGGCCTGAAAACGACCATAGTCGCGATAGAATTTAATCCAATAGCGAAAGCGAGGCGCGTGATCGATCAGCTGCTCCTGTTCGAGCGTGCGCGCAAATTCAGACAGGCGCGTCCCGCGGTCCAGTTTGATCACAACGGGCTGCTCAAGTTCACGCGCAGCTTCGGACCAGGCCGGCAAGGACTGATAAAACCAGAAAGCTCCAGCAGCGAAACCAAGGCCAAGACCGAATAGAAGAAGAAGAAAGCGTTTCACGTTGCAGGTCTCTTTTTAGGGATGACTATTTCATCAGTATAGCACGTTGCTCCAGGCCTGTTCTTGCCTGGTTGCAAGGCCCCATCCTCGCATAGTGAGGAAGCATCAAGAAAGCCTTGATTCTTTCCTATTCCTACCTATAATGGCGCATTCGAACACACAGGCCGCTCGCCGCCCTCGATTCCGGAGTTGTAACAATTGAATATTATTGATGTATTGGATCTCGCCCAGGATGCATTCCCGGCTCAGCTGCGAATGATGGAGCAGCTCTGTCGGCGGATTCGCTATGGATTTAACAATCGCGGGCTCCTTCTGGAATCGATGACTCATAGTTCAGCGGCGCGCTTTGTTCAGAAAAAATACCAAAAAGCGGTCCCCATGCCCTGGAATGAGCGCCTGGAATTTCTCGGCGACTCCGTGCTGAGCCTCGTATTAAGCGCGGCTCTCCTGCAACGGCCTGAGGGTTTTCCCGAGGGTCAGCTGTCCAAGATTCGCGCCTCGTTGGTCAACGAAAGCACCCTGGCCCGCATCAGTCGCAATCTGCAGATCGGGTCCTGCCTTCTTCTGGCCCCCGGCGAGGAAAGGGCCGGCGGCCGCGATAAGGATTCAGTCCTGGCCGATGCTCTGGAAGCTTTCTTCGGCGCGATTTATCTGGATTCGGGCTTTGATGCGGTGAGTCGCGTCATTTTGGATTTATACAGAGAAATACTGACGTCTTCCCTGACAGATTTGACGCAGCAGGATTATAAATCCCGCCTTCAGGAGCTGACTCAGGGTGCTTTCAAGGAAGCACCCGTGTATAAGGTCATCAAACGCGAAGGTCCGGATCATCAGCTGGATTTCGCAGTGGAAGTTTTATTTCGCGGCAAGAGCCTGGGCATGGGACACGGCCCCTCCAAAAAATCCGCCTCGCAGGAAGCGGCCCGGGCAGCCTTACAGAAATGGACAGAGTTGAAACAATCAGGTTTAGAGGGTATCTCCTGGTCCAATGAACCAGCGAATGTCTGAAGCCCAAGGCTTATTCACCCACCAAAGGCTCAGGAAATGCCCTTCGCCTACACGGAGAGGTTTGCATCATGATCGCAGGAATCGTCGCCATCGTCGGCCGGCCCAATGTTGGGAAGTCGACCCTTTTCAATAAACTCACGCGCAGCACCACGGCTATCGTCGATGACCGTCCCGGTGTCACGCGCGATCGCATCTACGGTGCCGTCACCACCGATGAAGACCTGGGCCATGGTTATATCCTGGTCGATACCGGCGGTTTCGAAACCGATGATCTTTACTACCAGCCCTTTGCCCGCAATATCGTTTGGGAGCAGACTGAGCAGGCGATTCGCGATGCCGACCTTGTGATGATGGTCTTCGACGCGAAGACGGGCCTGCATCCGCATGATCGCGAGCTCGTGCAGTTTTTGAAGCAGCTCGGCAAGCGCGTGGAATACGTCGTGAACAAGATCGATGGCCAGGAGCAACAAAGTTTGTCTCTGGAATTCCATGAGCTTGGACTCGGAGACTTGCACATTATCAGTGCTGCGCATAGCCGCGGCATCTGGGAGCTTTCTGAAACAGTCCAGGAGCATCTGAACGAGGCTGGTGGTCTTAAGACCATGAAGCTGAAAGACAATGATGCCGTTAAAATCGCTTTGATTGGCCGTCCTAATGCCGGCAAGTCTTCGATCCTGAACCGCATGTGCGGCGAAGAACGCGTGCTGGTGAGCGAAGTCGCGGGCACGACGCGCGATACGATCGATACGCCGCTCGTCTATAACAAGCGCAACTATATCCTGCTCGATACCGCCGGTATTCGGAAGAAGAAAAAGATCTTCGATAAGCTGGAAGGTCTGAGCGTTCTGCGCAGTCTTCGCGCCATGGAAGATGCGGATGTCGTCGTCCTGGTAATCGATGCCCTGGAAGGACTTTCTGATCAGGACTGTAAGCTGGCTCAGCTGGCCGCAGCGAAATTCAAGCCGATTCTGATCGTCGTCAACAAATGGGATCTGGTGCCTGAAAAGGAAACCAACACCGCCCGCAACTATGAAGTCAATATCCGCAACAAGCTGCAGGACATGCCCTTTGTTCCTGTGCTCTTCGCTTCGTGCCTTGAGAATCAGCGCATTCACAAGATCATGGCGAAGGTCGAGGAACTGGTCGAGGCCTATTCCAAGCGCGTGCCGACCTCGCGGATCAACGACTGCATGCAGCGTGCCGTGCAGGAGCACACCCCTGCCCTTCTGAGAAAATACAATAAGCGCGTGAAGTTCTATTTCGCGACGCAGGTTGCGATCAACCCGCCGACCATCGTCGTGAAGTGCAACGTGGCGGATGAGATTCAGGAGTCCTATAAGCGTTATATGGTCAAACGCTTCCGGACCGAACTGGAATACGGGGATGTCCCTCTGCGGGTCTTCTTCCGTGACAAGGCCGACGAGAAAGAGTTCGCGGCCCAGCATTGATTCCTTGCTTCGCCGTCTCTTGAGATAACGCTCAAGGGTCGGCGCAGGACGTCTGATCCTTCATAATCAAAGGCTTCAGACGTTCCTCCTGCTTCAGCCAGTACGCCACCACCTCGGCCGTAAGGCCATGCTCTTCCATTGTTTCCTGCAGAATACGCTGACGCCTGCGAAAGTGCGGCGGTCGAATGATCATGGGATCATGAATGACTTCCAGCGGTTTGCCGCGATAGCGCTGCGGTCCGCCGAGCATGCTGCGCACAAAATCGACCTGCATCGCGATCAGGTGCTCATGGTCCAAATTCATGAAGAAATGCGCGAGCATCGGATCCTGAAAGACCCTGTCGTAAAAGGTCCGCACGATCCTGCCGAGCCGTTCTTCACCGATATCTTCATAGACGCTCATGGGTCACTCCCACCCGCGAAACGCGCGGGTGAAGCGATCCTAGCTGATGGGAAACGAAGGGGAAAGACGCCTTTTTTTCAGGGCGTACGGCGGGCGACGTTGCCCTTTTCAACGGCGATGGAGCCGGTTTCGAGCAGAAGGACGGGGCTGCCGCGCTTGTTATTGAACTGCTGGCGGCTCTGGGCTTCCAGGGTGAAGAGTTTGTCGCTTCCCAGAAGGCGGCCCTGAATGGAGTGGGTGCCGATGAACTCTTCGAGTTCCTGCTCCTGGCCATAGCGCTTATAGACTTTGATTTCCACCTGCCAATTGCGGGTTTCCTTTTCCCATTTCATCGGAACTGTCTCGATGTGCCAATCCGCTAAATAGAAATGATTGCTCCGATTGATGGTGGCGCGCAGCGTATAGGGCACGGGGGCCATCGCCTTGTGCTCCATGCGCCGCGTGCCCTGCGCGTTCTGCACGACGATGGGCTCAAAGCGGGTCAAGCGCAGCGGGATGCGAACGCGCGCCACATCCTTCGGTTCAGTCACGGTCGTAAGAGAGCTTTCGCCTGTTTGAATCGTGCTGAGGTTGCCCATTTCAGCAGCGAACAGACTCCGTGTGGCCAGGAGAATTGCGCTCAGACCGAGCGCGCGCACGAACTGTCCCATAGCACCGCCTTTTTCATTGTCTTCAATCAGGAATATGATAACGTGAAGGTAGTATCCCCTTACCATAATACACTATCTGGGAATCATGCAAAAAGTCCCGTTCAGCGTCAGCTGGTTCATTCCTATTTTCTGGACCACACTCAGTCTGAGTGCTGCCCACGGTTTTTTGCAATGGAATAAAACCCGAACTACCCTCGCAGAATTCCAGCATTGGATCGAACGCTTCGAAAAGGATTACCATCGCCTTCCCCTGCAGCTGGCGGAAGTTCGCGCCCTTGCGGAAGCCCATAATCAGCGCCTGGCGCCCTATGATAACTATGGGATGCGCCTTCAGTATCTGCCGCTCACGGAAACGGATTACCTGATCAAATCCTTCGGCCGTGACGAGCAGGAGAACCGGCCCCAGACCAGCGTCGATCCCACGATCAGCACGATTTCCAAGAAAGCGGAGACCTTCATTCAAGCCGAAGGCCTGCAGGAGAGCATTCCCCAGTTTTATCAGCCGGCGTTTTTGGAAGGCACCCAGTCCCCCGAGACGGGTTTGATCGCGAGCGTTGTGATTCAACCGCAGTTTCATCTGCGCCAGCTCCTGATCCGCAGTCCGAAAAACGCGGATTTTTATATGGTGGCCTTCCACGATATGGTCGAGGAATTCCTGTGGCTGCCGAGCGGCATGGAAGTCGTCTTCACCGCTTTTGGATCGCAGCGCTATGAGGATGGTATTTTTTATTGGAATCTGAAGGATAACAGCATTCACAACATGCTGCCCGATATCAAAAAACAATTCTGGAAGGATCTGCCGGAAGACTGGCTGTTCTATGGCTCGCTGTCGCATATCAGCCATGATCCTGGTCTGATTTATCTTCTGCTGGCGCCCGCGGGTTCGGAGGAGCTGAATCCGAAGGAGTTTTATTCGTTTAAGAACCTTCTGGCTATTCCCATCAATGAAGGCCTGGCCGGCAAGGTGGAAGCGCAGCGGATCCAAACCGATCTCGCGTTTACGGCTTTTGACTACGACCTGACTCAGGATCGGCTTTTGAAAACAGCCGAGATGGCTTCTCCTGTTCAACAGGAATGGCTGGCGCTGAGCCTGGAAGGGGATACGGAGGAGCTGATCAGCAGCTGGCAGGATTTCATTTCGAACCATCCTACGAGTCCCATGTGCGTCTATGGACTCTGGTGGCTGTCGTCAGTTTACAACGATGCGTTTCAGAGTCTCTCGACCCGGGGGTCAGGTGAAGCCCAGGTGATTCGAGGCTTCGGGATTGAGATGACGGAAGCGCTGATTGGAGTGCCCACCGCGCCCCGGTATCTGAGGGCCATGGGAAGGTTTTTGAAGAAGCATCTCATGCAATCCCGGCCCGCCGATTATAATGTGACGACACTGCCTGATGAGCGTTGAGAAAAAGCGCCTTCTCCTTTCCGCAAGTGCGGACTACAATGTGACTTCTTAACTGGAGTCACGCTGAAGCTTTCGCTGCATTGCGAGGAGACCAAACTTGACAGCTCTAGACGCCCATATTTACGCAGTAATCCTGGCTGGTGGAAGTGGCACACGATTTTGGCCAAAATCCCGGCATTTGGAACCAAAACAGTTGTGTCGCATTGGCTCAAATGACGCCACAATGCTTGTCCAAACTCTCGAACGTCTGGACCATTTGATACCACCGGAAAGACGACTGATCGTAACGCATCAGGATCAAATGGAAACAACGCGCCGCCAGGCCGAAGGACGTTGCGCGCACTTTCTTGCTGAACCAGCCGCGAAAAATACAGCCCATGCACTCGCTCTCGCTGCCCTTGAAATTTCACGCATGGCTCCTGCGGAAGGCCCTCGCCCCATCATGATTTCTGTCCATGCGGACGCTTTGATTAAAAATCACGAAGCCTTTACGCAGGCTGTGAATCGCATGATACAGACCGCGACTGCGGAAAAACTTACTCTGCTTGGCATCACTCCTGAGTATCCCGAGACGGGTTACGGTTACATCGAGAAGGGCCAGGGACTGCGACCCGAGGCTCCTGTGTATCAGGTCAACAGCTTCCGTGAAAAACCGGACCGGGCCACAGCTGAATCCTATATCAAAACAGGACGCTTTCTTTGGAACTCAGGAATTTTCGCCTGGCGTATTGATACCATTCTTGATGAGCTTGAAAGCTTTCTGCCGCAATCACTTCATTCGCTGCGTCAACTTCTTGAGGGGTATGGCGTTGGGAGTTTCAATGAAGTCCCTCGCAATGAACTTGCAAGAACCTATAATGAACTCCCCAGCATAGCCATCGACAACGGCGTTCTTGAAAAAAGCCAGCGCGTGGCTGTCGTGGAAGCGGATATCGGTTGGAAGGATGTCGGCAGCTGGGATGCCCTGGATCAATGCTTCCCCACCGACGAGAAGGGCAATCTCTTCTATGGTGACGTCATTGCCATAGATAGCGAAGGCATCACCGTCGACAGCGATACCAAAATCGTCGCCTGTATTGGCGTCAAGGATCTGGTCGTCGTGGTTTCCAAGGGTGCTGTGCTGGTCTGCCCGAAAAGTCGGGCTCAGGATGTGAAGAAGATCGTGGAAGAATTGAAAGCCCGCGGTCGGAACGATCTTGTTTGAAGACATAAGAAAAGGGGCTTTCAAGCCCCTTCTTTTTTACATCACTTTATAGCTGTAAAGAACCTTGAGCCCGGTTGCGAAGTAGATCTCATCATCCACGACGATCGGCTGCCGCGTAAGCACGCCCTGCAGATCATCGTGCCATAGGATCTGACCATTGGCACCCGAAACCGCAGTGATGCGGCCCTGGCTTCCGCCGACGAAAATGGCCTTTTCCCCGATCGTAATCGTCTTGATGGAAGCTCCGAGGTTGACCTTCCAAAGCTGGCGGCCTGTGCTGGCCTGCAGGGCGATCAGATCCCCATTGATACAGCCGACGACATAGGTGCCATCGCGATAAGCGGAGGCCGTAACGCTTGGAAACGTTTCCTTCCACAGCACATCATTCGGCTTATTGAGTATATCCACTGCGAAGACCAGTCCATCGCTCCGAGCTGCATAGATCTGATGATTGCCCATTCCGATCTCGCCCACGACATCCTTGAAGCGGAAGTCCTCGCGGCTTGGATCCAGTTTCCAGTTTTCCTTGCCTGAGTTCAAACTCACCGAGCGCACATCGCCTTCGGTGGTGCCGAAGATCACTTCCGATCCCGCAACCACGGGGCCAGCCCCGGCACGCAGAAGAAGGTTCGCGGTGGTGCCCGTATCATAGACCCAAAGATGCTGACCCGTTTGGAAGTCGATCGCATAGAGTTTCTGATCCGTGCTATAGGCAAGGAGCACGTTTCCAGACAGAGTCGTCTTCGCAGTCACAAAGCGGCTCAGGCGGGTTTCCCACAGCTGCTTGCCGGTTTGTGTTTCCACCTTCAAAAGACGGCCATCGCGCAAAGGAATAATCGCCCAGCTGCCGTAGACATCCGCGGGAGCCGTCATGCTCTCGGGAATCTTGAGCCACCAGACGAAGGACTTCGATTTCAGATTGTAGGCGCTGACCCACTCGGGATCGACCGATCCAATCAGAACATCGGTGGCCATGGTCCAGCCGGATTCATCGATCGCGCCTATCGGTTTCTGGGCGTCGAGTTCGGGGGCCATTTTTATCATGCCGGTACGGAACGGACGACAGTTCGTAAAGGTCGGCGTGTTCACGTCCAAACAGGGCTGGGCTTCCGTGGAAACCGAAGCTTGAGGCGCAGGCGCCGCTGGTGCAGTCCCGGCTTTAACGTCCGGAGCTTTCGCAGAAGGCGTCGCGACGGGAACCGAAGGCCCGGCTTCCACTGCAGCACCCGCAACGGGAGCCGTGGATGCCGGTTGATCGCCTGTAACAGCCTCAGGCACGGCCGCGGCCGTAGCTTGAGGAGCGTTAGCGTCAGGAGCTGCCGCTGGGGTATCTGCTGCGGTATGGGTGCAAGCCGGCAAGGCGAGCGTTAAAATCCAGGGAGCAAGACGAAGGCTTTTCATGAAACGACCTTTGTTATTCCGGGAGCAAAGCCACAAGGCTGCGGGCGCGATCGGCTTCCGGACTGTTTTCATACTTGGTCAAAACCTCGGTCGCAGTCGTCCGGGTATTCGCATAATCTTTTTTCAGATATTGAATCTGAGCTTTGGTCAGAAGCGCGCGAGGCTTGAGATCATCGCCCACGGTTTTGATCAGCAGATCTGCGCTTTCAAGTGCCTTATCCAGCTCACCGCGATCGGTTTGGATGGACACCAGCATCATCAGAGCCTGTGTTTCCAGTATAGGATGCGACTTGGCGTTCTTCGTCAACTCTTCCAAAACCTTTTGCGCGTCTTCCAGCTTGTTCTGCTCGGCGGCAAAGGCCGCATAACGAAGGCCAGCCACCCAGCCTTCGGCCGAGGTCTTATGCTCTTCGAAATATTTTTTGTACTGTTCCGACGACGCCGCATGATCGGGTTTCAGAGCCGTGATCTTCTGATCAAGGGCTTTGATTTCAGGAGTGTCTTCCACGGGCTTGGCGTCTTTGGCATCAGCCGCCGGTTTCGGTTGGGCGGCTTTCAAAGTATCACGCTGTTTTTCCAGCGCTTCGCGCTGCTTGTTGTAATTTTTCAATTCGTCTTCATAGACGGCGTCGATCTTCGAAAGTTCGGCGCGACGACCGTCGGCCTTATGCGCGATGAAATAACGAATGCCATATCCAGCAGCCAGCGCGGCCAGCAGCAAAGCGATGACGGCAAAAAGCGGTTTGGGATTTTGGGCAATACCGGCCAGAAAATCACCAACTTTGACCTGGAAGGCATCAGGTCCCTTGATATTCAACTCTTTCGACTTTTCGCTGGACATACATTCCTCTTTATTTCGGCCAAATTAACGCATAAAAGCGCTAGTTTGCAAAAATGTGATAGTATAGATCTTAAAGTTCTTTGCCTAGCACAATCCACCTGGAATTGTCCTGCTGTTACAGGCCCTGGGAGCCTTGTGCCAGGGTCTTTCGCGTCATTCATCCGAGGAGCGAGGGGATTATGGGAGCATCCGGTCTGGGCGCGCTTCTTGTCAAAGAGGGTTTTCTCACCGAACAGGACCGCGTCACGATAACCAAGACCTGTGGTCAGGGGAGCTGGGCGTTTGCCAAGTGCATCCTCTCGACTGGGCTTCTCGATGAAGATGAACTCTCGGCGTTCTTTGCGGAACGCACGAAGTATGTGGTCGCACCTAAAAACCTGCTGGATCGCCTCGATCCCGGCATTGTGGAGCAGGTGGACCGACGCATGGTGTCACGCCTCGAAGTCCTGCCACTTGAAGTCGATCATCATCGCATCACTGTGGCTGTTGCCGATCCTTTGGATAAGAGCACCTTGAAGCAGCTGGAATTTTTCACAGGGCTCGAAGTGGTCCCGGTGATTGCGCCCCTGTCCCAGATTCATGAAGGCCTGAGCCGACTCAATCCCGAGTTCAAGCCCCGGCCGACGGCCTTGTCGAACTTTCTGCGGAATCATGCGGGCGCGGCCTGGATCAAGCAGAAGATTGTCGACGAAGGCGATGTGGAAATTCCGGAAGCGCGCGGCGGGGCCTTGGAACGCTATAGCGAAGAGCAGGTGGAAGAGGTTTCGCTCGATGATGAAATGGATGCCATGGATGACAATTCCGATCTGAACGGCATTGATGCCAGCGGTTTGGATGAAGGCGTCGGCAACAGCGACTTCGATGATATCGATCTGGAAGATTCAGGCGGTGACCTGGAGCTGGCACCCGGGGAAGGCCACGATCTTGATGCGGACTCCATTGATGATGCCGGGTTGGATGTCGACGATCCCTTCGATAACTTCGATGACGCGCCGAAGAAAAAGGGGAGCGTTTCCGCTCCTTCCGACGATGAGTTGGAGGGTCTGGAAGCTGGGAGCGACATCGGCGATGACCTGTGGCCAGATGCCGATGATGTCCCTGCGAAACCTGCTCCTCCTGCAAAGGCGAAGGCCAAGGCTTCCGATCTGCCGGATGATTTCGGGCTGGATGATGAGCCGGTCAAGCCTAAGAAAGCTGCGAAAAGCGACGAGCTGGACGACTTCGGACTTGATGAGGAAGCGTCCGCGAGCGGTGACGCGTCGGATGATTTCGGGCTGGAAGATGAGCCGGTCAAGCCTGCGAAGAAAACGGCCAGGACTGAAGCCATGGACGAGTTTGGGCTGGATGATGAATCAGCGGCAGCCGATGAGGAAGCCATGGACGATTTTGGTTTGGACGATGAATCCGCAGCAGGCGGCTTGTCCGATGAACCGGGATGGGATGACGAGCCGAAAGCCCCGACGAAGAAGGCTGCCAAAGCCGAGGCCATGGATGAATTTTCTGATGATGATGATGAGCTGAGCGCCTCTGATGAGGAATCACCCGCTGCGGCCGTTGTCTTTGAAACGAGCGGCGACGATGATTCGGGAGACGACCTGCTCGGTGACACGCCTGACCTCAGTCTGGATGCCGACGCGGAATCGGAAAAACTGGACGAGGACTCCAGTCTTGATGATTTGAGTTTCGGTGATGATGCCTCTGCGCTTTTGGATGAACCCGAGCCTCCTGTGGCGGCCAAGCCTTCCGGCCCGAGACTCAAGCCTCCCGTCGAGTCCACTCGCATGGCCCAAAAACCCGATATGACGCCAAGCCTGGGCGACGAGCCCGAGGACCTGACCGGACTTGAATTCGCGGATGATGATGAGGAAACCAGCGTCCATCTCCGGAAGGCCGTGCACGAAGAAGGTTCGGAGCCTGAATTCCGGGATCCCAACTTCGATGATGAACCGGAAGATACGCGCATTGATCTTCATGCAGCGGTCGATGAAGACCTTGAGTTCAGCGCCGACACGGCGGAAGATACGAACATTCATCTGAATCCCGCGGCTGACAAGGAAAAACCGAAAAAATCTCCAGCTGCGAAAATAAGTGACCCCCTTGAGGACTTGGCCATGGGCTTCAGCGATGATGAGTCCATTGACGAGCAGGGTCCTGCGATAGATGATTTTGCCTCGGACGGGGCCTTGGATGACATTCCGATCGAAGCGCCCACGCCGTCTGCGCGTGCGGGGGGCCGCCTTGTTCCAGCTGACGACAACGGCAGTCTCGCCTCTCTGACGGCAACTGCGAAAGCCAACGAAGCGCTTTTGAGAATGAGCCTGTGCTTTGATCGCGATACGGCCCTTGAAATCGCGCGCGAGTATCTGCCGCAGATCAGCGGAACGGGATGCCTCGTCAACATTGGAAAGACCACCGAGGCCCTGGCCACATGGCGAAGCGGAGCGCAGTCAGCGGCCCAGGGAAAAAGCGCTGTCTATCAACGTCTGGCCAAGGCCGCGAAACCGAATCAGTGGTCGGAGATTCCTGTGAGCGCGCAGGATGATTTTGGACCTGTGAAAGCGATCAGTGTTTACAAGATTCAGGGAGCGGATGGACGCATTCTGCTTTTAGCAGGGGATTATCCGAAGGAGGATGATTCTTTGCGGGAAGTTCTGACGAGTCTGGCGGTCCAACTGGGAGCGAAGTAAGGACCGGGTTGGATGAAAGCTGGCTGAGTTCGGAGGTCAGTATTTTGCAGCGATTCAGAAGAGCATTAAGAGCAGCAACAACGGGGTAGTTTGAACTTTTTTCTCTCAAACCTTAGGGAAAACTCAGCCAACTTTCATCCGGGATGGTACCCGGCTGATAGAGTTATTGCAGCGGCCGTGCCAGATGCACAAACCTCTGATTTGACTGCACCCCAAATTTTTGCAAATCGCTTTCGCTCTTCTTTACAAGTCATTTCAGTGTCTTGAGGAGCCGGGACTTAATCAGGTGTCAAGGATCCCGACAGCGCGCGAATTCCCGCCTAACTCCGCAGAACCGCTTCGATGATTGGCATATAGTAAAGAGCGAATTGCGGATCCAGATTCACCACGGGAATGCCGCCGTCAGAGGCTTCGCGTATCCTTCTGTGCAAAGGAATGCGACCTAGGATCGGGATCTTGCGCTCTTCAGCAAAGGCCTCGATCTGCGCCTGCCCAAAGATGTCATCCAGGTGTCCGCATGAGCTACATTGGAAATGAGACATGTTTTCGACCAGGCCCAGCACAGGGACTTTGAGCTTTTCAAACATCGAAAGACCCTTGTGGGCGTCAAGCAAGGCGACAGCCTGCGGAGTCGAGACCACGATCCCTCCATGGAGCGGGATGTTTTCGATAAGGGTAAGCTGAACATCGCCAGTGCCCGGCGGCAGGTCGATGACGAGATAATCGAGCTCGCCCCAGACGGTCTGGTAGAAGAGCTGCTCCAAGGCCTTGGCTATCATGGGCCCACGCCAGATCACAGGATGATAGGGATCCGACATAAAACCAAAGGACATCACCTTCACGCCGTGTTTTTCATGAGGGATCATTTTCTGATCGGCCGAGATGGATAAGGGACCATGAATGCCCATCATAAGGGGCGCTGATGGACCATAAAGGTCCGCGTCGAGCAGCCCGACGGCCTGACCCTGCGCGGCGAGTCCAGCGGCCAGATTCACCGACACTGTGGATTTACCCACTCCGCCCTTGCCTGACGACACGGCGATGACTTTTTTCACGCCGGGGATGGGCCGCAGCTGCATCTTCACACCGAAAGGGCCCACGCGATTCGGGGGTGGCTGCGTGCCGGGATTTTGCGGAGCCGCCATGCGATCCGCGAAAGAATTTTTGCGCTTGAAATAAATCGTGGCCGAGAGGCCATGTTCCGCCAATTCCTTCTGCAGAAGGATTTCCAGCGCACTTTTCTGATCGAGATTGAGTCCATCGGACGCGATCTGCGCGACCGCCGAATTTTCGCCTGGCGTGATCCCAAGGAACCGGTCTTTGGCTTCACTCGGTGATTTCCCGAGAAAAGCGAACTCAGGACGGAGGGCGGCTTGAGCCAGTATCTCGGTTATGAAAACGGACAATATGTTGCTTTGGTGATCACTGCTCATTAGAATTCCCTCATGCGGGCCAGAATAAGGTTTGCAACCTGTCCGTACCTTAAATCAGGATAAAATACCATGCGAGAAGTCAAGATCTACACCACAGAAGTCTGTCCCTACTGCGTGCAAGCCAAGCGACTTTTGACTCAGTTAAAAGTGCCTTACGAGGAAATCAGTCTGGAAGACAAGCCTGATTTGCGGCAGAAGCTTTCGGAAGAAAATAATGGATATCGGACAGTTCCCATGATTTTCATCGACGGGAAATTCCTCGGTGGCTACACCGAACTTGCCGCTCTTCATAAGCAGGGTAAGCTGATTGAAGCTTAATTTCAGCCAAAAGGCCATAAGTCAGTTTGGAATTGTCGCCGCTCTTGCGGTGACGGGGGACCAGTCAAAACGAAATGGTTTGTACACGTCCTCCGTCCACGAGACGGAAAGCCTTCCTCTTTCTGTTGAAAAAATTCCCGAGCTGGCCCCGTCCGAGGTGACGATGGCTGCGGCTCCGAACACGCGTGAAAGCGATGCGGCTGCGGAGAAGCTGGTTCGCGGGAGTTTTTTGAGCGGGGATTATGCCAACGCGGATCGCCTGGTTCGTGAGCAGCTGGCGGATATGAATCTGAGCGATGGTTATCGGGAATGGCTCAAGGGGCAGCTGCCTATCATTCGCCTCGGTTGGGCCTGGGCTTTGATCCGGGCGAAAAACTGTGATGAGGCCTTGCCGCTTTTGGAATCGACGCCTGATCACACCGCGCAGGCTTTGGCTCTTAAGGGGCTTGGCTACTGTCTTTACGCGAAGAAGGATTTCGCCAACGCCAGCAGTTACCTTGAAAATTACCTCGATAAGAATAAATCCGATCCTGAAGCTTATATTCTTCTTTCTGAAGTCAAAGAATCCCTCGGGGAAACCACGGAAGCCTGGGAGCTGGCGCAGCGTGCGACCGCCCTTCAAAATTTGACCGAAGAGGAAACGCGGGAACTCGCGAAGCGTGAGGCGAGTTTGAACGCCAAGGCCGAGGAAAGCGCCGGGCAGGGGGAACTCAGCTCGGGCTTTATTCGTTTGCGTTATCAGCTGGTGCAGCATCAGGGGCTGGTGACGGGGAGCCTGCAGGTGCTGCAGAAGACCATTGAGACCCTGAATCTGCAGCTTGGGTTACCGTACCCGGCCGAGCCGATTGAAGTGATTTTTCATCAGAGTGAGAATTTTGGTCGGATTGCTCACAGCCCGTCGTGGACGGCTGGGCTTTATGATGGACGGGTGCGGATTCCGATTCCGCAGGCTCAAAGTTTTGATGAGGATTTTGCGCGGATTCTGCGGCATGAGATCACGCATGCGGTGCTCTCGGAACATGCTCAGCATCGGAATCTTCCTGCCTGGTTTCAGGAGGGGATGGCTCAGGTCGCGGAGTGCCCTGAACTCTGCTGGACTTATAGGTTTGCAGCGACGACCTTCCCCTTTCTTTCACCCCAGGCGTTTGATGCCGGGTTTTTGAAGCTGAATCGCGGGGAAGCACAGGTGGCTTATAAGCAGAGCTTTTACATGATGCAGGTGCTTTATTTTCAGGTGGCCGGGATTCAGGGGATTAAACAGATTATTGAGCAGATTCCGGTGATACAGGATTTGAGTTCGGATGGGCTGATGGATCAGATCGGGCAGACGTTTGCGGCTGTGCATCAGAGGGCGGCGGAGAGCTGGGGGGCGCAGAGGAGTTTCTAATTTGCGTCCAATAAAAAATCCCCCTGGTAAGCTGGGGGATTTTTATTTTCGGCCTGTTTTATATTAATTCGCTGCAGCGTTCACAGTGGCTTCGCAGGACGCAAGCCATGCCGTGATGATTTCAACAGGAGTTTTATCAACATAGTTGGAGATGGTGTAGCTCGAATCCGAAGTCATCGTCGAGGTCGTGGCATCGACAGCTTTGCCTTTCAGGAAGCTGGCATTGGAGACATGACCAACATCAAGCGTGCCATCAACAGGGTATTCTGCAGGGGGAGCGATACCCAGTGACAACCAGTTCACACCGCCGACTACGCGAGGAGAAGCCGCTTCAAGAGCCGTAGATGTCTGCACAGCAATAGCGGAGAAAAGCTGGCTATTCGAGACACTCGATACGATATCCGATGTTCCGTGAAGGATTAAACCAGAACCTTGAGCTGCTGCAAGCGTGGCGGTTGCTGATGTGGAAGCCGCCGCTGCTCCCGTCGGGTCGCTTGCTTGCTTATAGCCTGCTTCAAATAGTTTTGTGTTGGAGCGAAGCACTTTACCCCAGTTGGCAAGGCCGCCATGGATCAGACCCATGTGATAGGTAGTGTCGATGCTTTCAATGTAAGCGGCGATTGCAGCTGCCTGTTCATCTTCCGTCGATCCATTGCCTTTGATCGCATCAATTTTGGATTTGATGTTGGCAAATCCAGGAATACGAGCAAGGGCGGCCTGCTTGCTTGAATTCAGGAAATCCGAACCACCTGACACCCAATAATTCAGAATAATTTTGTTCAAGCCTGCGGTGAAGGTCGACTGAGGGGCAGCTGCGATCGAGCAGCTGAACATACCAGGAGTAACTCCGGCTGTCGTCAAAGCGGTCTGCGCAGCGACTGTAGTCTCGTCGGTTGCAGTTGAAAACATAACGGAATTAATCGCGCCGCCACGAGCTACAGCCAAGTTGGCAACAGCAGCGCCGCGACCCAAACCAACTGCGTAGGAAACAGGATAGGTTGCCATTCCCGCGACTTTTGCAGCTTTAAGACCGTTTGCAGTGCCCGTTCCACCAAGCTGAGTCGACAAGGTCCCGGCAGCGGCATAGACATCGGCACTAATCTTGGCAAACTTGGTGCTCAAAGCCGGGAGAGTGCCAGCTGAAGCGCCTGCAGCCGTAAGGACGGGAATATCCGTTGCAGCTGACTTAGCCTTGATGCACTCATACGCGCCCATCAGATCAACGACGTCATTCGTATAGGGATCAGAAGTACCGACACCCGCTGCACCAATATTCGTACCGGTACAGGTTGGAATTTTTGAACCTGTGGTGGCATCCGTATCGTAGGTTACACAGAAAGGTTCACCTGGGAACACAGGAGCAACGATAATGTGGCTCGACTGCATGTCACCAAAGGTTTGAGCGATTTCTTCATAGGCTAGGCCGGTTGCACCTGCGTGTGCATAGAAAACCACAGGATAGCCATGACCGCTAGTGGAATCAGGAGCTACTGTCAGGGCGCCTTGAACCGTGGAGCCTCCCGCAGTAAGAAGTTGAGCTCCTGTCAAATCAGGAATGGTTACAATCGCATTACGCGAAGCGGTATCACCCTGAAGTTTATACTTCATAAGATAGACTTTAGCAGTAGCAGGAACAGCGCTCAGAGGAGTGCCATCGAGAAGTTTGGTAGGCGTCTTGCCGTCAGTACCAGCCAATTTGAAAGCACCGTTTCCACTGATGCTATAATTCGTCCCAGGGGCAAGATCCACAAATGCATCGATGGAGCTACACTTTTGCGACGAAGCATCAGCCACAACTTTTCCAGCTTTGGCAGCCGCCCAAGCGGTCGCCTTGGTCGAATCTGTAATCTTCGTCGAAGGAACTTTCAAGCTGGCCGTTACCGAAGCAACCGAAGTGCGATCGATATCCGTAATGCCTAAAGAATCGACCACTTTCGCCCAGAGAGAGGATCCCGCGTTCTGCTCGTCCGTCAGCACATCCTCTTTCGTAATCTCGCTCAGTTTCGGAATAAAACCTTCGTTCTTTTCAGTTTTCTCGCCACACGAGGGCAAAGAAGCCAATATCCCGATCGGAATAAGTGTCATTCGGCCGAACTTAAGCGCCATAACTTAGCCTCGCACAAGAAAGGATGGGTGCTATAGATGTTTCCATTCTAAAGCAGAATGGGATCGACTAAAAGTCCCGCATGAAAAAAGAATAAGCCCCCCACTGGAAATGCAAATGAGCATGCCCTATAATCAACATAAACTGTCTTCATCTATGGAATCATTTCTTGGAGTGCCCTCTATGAAATCTATGGTGGCTTCACACCGTGGGACGGCTCGTCTTACAAGCAAGCTCCTGGTACTAGGACTGTGCCTTGGCTTCCACACAAGCCACGCGTGGGCACAGGATGAAGAGACTCCGACTCCTCCTCCAGCGGAACCCGCTCCGGCAACCGATCAGGCTCCGACCGAGACTCCGGCTCCAACTGGGGAAACACCTGCTGATTCAACCACCACTCCCCCAAGCACTCCAACCGAAACTGCGCCAACCGAAGAAGGTCTGGGCGACAAGGTTAAAGATAAAGTCAAGGAACTGAAAGAAAAGCGCATCAAGAACCGCAAGGAAACCACTGATGCGGTTCTGAAACGCCGCGGCAAGGATCCTGAAACCGCCAAGTACGTGATGCTTGGTGAAGCGCAAACACTTCCGGAAAAAGTCGCTCGTTTCCGCTACGTTCGCCGCAACGTGGCAGGGAATCAGACTTTTGAAGAAGGTGGCAACAAGAAAGACGTTGGTATCGACGCCGTTATAAACGTCAATGCTTACGTACTTGAATATGGTTTAACCGATAAGATTTCTCTTCAGCTCCTCGTCCCCACCATCGCCTCGGCGGATGTGACGATCAATGCTGAGAAGTTCTCGAAGAGCAAAGTCTATGCAAAGAAGTACAAGGAACTGATGGATCAGGTCGTCCCCTTCCTTCAGAGCCAAGGTCAGTGCACGACCGATGAAGACTGTTTGAACAAGATCAACAACGAAGCCTACGCAATCCCAACGGATTCGAGCCTTGTGCTTCCCACAGGTGAAGTTTATACGGTGAAAGGCGGTATTCCGGTTGAGCGCGCCGCCTACTCCCTCATCACCAACGCCGCCAAGCCTCAAAAAGGCAAAACCGGCCTCAGCGACATCATGCTGGCCGCTCTTTTCAACGTCTATAACACCAAGGAGCAGATGTTCTCGGTGGGTGCAGGCGTTCGCCTTCCTACCGGCGAAGCGGACGACGAAAAATCCTATAACCGCACAGGCAGCGGCTTCACAACTCTCGGCCTCGCTCTGAAGTATGACTACCGCATCATCGACCCTCTGATGGTTTCCTTCAGCAACCAGACCGAATTGCATGTGAAGAACCCGAACTACAAGCGTCACAGCCTCGTCGATCCAGACAAGCTGAATGAAGCCGACCCTAACGTGAAAGGCGCTGACCTGAGCCCTGCCGTTCCCGGTGATGGCGATGGCGTGTCGAACAACTTCGAAGTCTCCCGCAAGGGTGTTCTGAATACGGGTTATGTCCGCCTTGGTTATGCCCTCGGCGCTCTGTCCCCTGCACTCTCGACCCTTTCGGTTCTCGGCTATTACAACTGGAACTTCGATCCTGAAACCTATTACGACGGCGTGTCCCAGCACAATGCATCGCGCTCCACCAGCATCAGCTATGCGCTGGGCTTTGATGGTCTCGGTCTTCAGCCCAGAATTCCCGTGGGCGTGAGTGTATCGCAGGAGCGTATGCTGACAGGTGAGAATGTTGCGGTGGCCGCAGTGAACACTTACTTCAACCTTGTACTCTACTACAAGTTCTAAGCTTTACGGCTTGAAGTTTCGAAGGGGCTGCAAAGCCCCTTTTTTTATGCCCGATGCTGCTCCCAGAAATCCCGCATATCATCCGGCATCCCACAGCGCACCTCATGAACCTTGCCATCCTCAGGATGAACGAAAGCCAAGGCCTCGGCATGCAAAAGACAGCGGCGGAACCCGGTCTGCTTCACGACGTTATCGGTGAGCCCATGAACGAACCATTCCAGGAACACCTGCTCATCCGGATGAAAGAGTCTATCCCCCACCAAATGAAGCCCGGCATAGGCCGCATGAATACGGATCTGATTGGTGCGGCCGGTCTTTGGCAGAGCCTTTAAAAGAGTAAAATCCGAACGCCTCTCCAGCACTTGAAAATGCGTCTCCGCCGATTGACCTTCCGGCACGACCCATTTTTTGATCCGTATCTCGCTGCTGGTCAGATCCCCGATCGGACCTTTTTCAATCCACTTCTCTTCCTGGCTCACGCCATGGGTGATCGCCAGATATTCCTTGTGAAGATTCCGTTCGGCCAAGGAACGCGCCAGCTGATTCCGCACCGCGGTCGTGGCCCCGCATAAAACAATACCCGAGGTTTCACGATCCAGCCGATGAACGGCGGCCCACTCGGGACCCAGTTCAGTCTTCACCAGCTCGGAAAAAGTATTTTTCCGATACGCCCCGTTCTCATGCATAGGAAGGGGAGCCGGCTTGAAAACAGCCATGACCGCACCTTTGCGCCATATTGGATAGATGCCGCGATCGACCTCAGGCTCGGCGGTCTGGGGATGATGAAGGACGAGCTGCTGCCCTTCTCTCAGCCTATACGCCACACCGACAGAGGCCCCATCCACCAGCACTTCACTGGTCTTCAGACGCTTCTGCCAGCCGGCTCGCGAAAGGAAAGGAAAATGCCGGGCAAGGTACGCGTCAGCCCTTTCCCCCGCATGATACGAAGAAACAGGCAGGCCGAGGGGCCGGAAGGCGCCGCTTTCATCTGGATTTTCAACTGGACTTTTGTGCATTTGGCTTTACATTGAGCTGTTGGTTTGTCGGTTCAACAAGAGGAATAACCTGGCATACTATGGACGCCAAGGGAATAAAACTCATCGCCAGCAACAAGAAGGCTTACCACGAGTACAACATCGGGGACAAGTACGAGGCTGGTATTGCGCTCCAGGGAACGGAAGTCAAGGCTCTCCGTGATGGACGCTGCAATCTGAACGATGGCTGGGTGGACCTGACCAACGCCGAAGCGATTCTGCGTGAAGTGCATATCGGGCACTACTCACACGGCAATATCATGAACCACATGGAAAGACGCTCCCGGCGCCTTTTGCTCCATGCTGCGGAAATCAAAAAGCTCGAACGCGCGATCTCGGAGAAGGGATTTACGCTGGTTCCCTTGAAAATTTATTTCAAGGGACGCTATGTGAAGCTTGAGATTGGACTCGGCAAAGGGAAAAAAGCCCACGATAAACGCGAATCATCCAAAGAAAAAGACGCCAAGCGGGAAATTCATCGGGCCATGAAGGGCAACCGCTGATAAGGCTCAATCCGGCAGCTTCTTGGTCGCGGCCGGCACAGCCTTCTCGACTTTTTCAGGAGCCGGCTTCTCGGTCGGCTTCTCCGCAGAGACTTCGACAGTGGAAGCTTTCTCTCCCGACTTCTCACCATCACGGACAATCGGCAGCTCGCGCCATTCACCTGTGGCCGCATCCCCCACGCGAATGGACTGCACGCCATCATCCAGAAGGCTCCGGCTCAGAACCACGATCTTGCGGCCGCGCTGCCCAAACACAGCCTGGCTGAAATACTGGCCCTCGGGCGCTTTCAGAATCTTATCCATCTGCCCCTTGGCACTGTTGTAGATCAGCACCTGGCGCATCTCACGCCGCAGATCCGGATTCGCCCCCTGGACAAGGCAGATGCCGGTTCGAAAATCCACATTCACGCCCACGCGATCCGCCAGCACACCATCCGGCAGGCGGATATCAATTCCACGAAAGGCATCCCCCGACCAGCCTTTGATCTGCTTTACCTGCAGTATGCGACCGGCATCGCCCGACGTCACGATTCCAAACTGATCCTGATCCTGGACCAGACGCATGCCCTTTTTCAGCTTCAAAACTGCGCTGGGCTCCGGGTCATGATCATCGAGCCGCACGAGTTCGTCCTGCTCCGGTTTGAAACCGATCAGCTGCAGAGGAGCGCTGCGAAGGAAGAGAGGATAGAACCTGGCCGGAAAACTGGTCAGCGTTCTTTTTTGAAAGGTGTTGAGATCCAAAAGCTTGATGTTGCTCAGCTCCATATCAGCCACGATCGGACCTTTATCGGAGGCCACAATCTTATAGCTGCCCTGCGGATAGGATTTGATGATCTTCTGCTTGCCGATCCACTTGATCCCGATCCCAGCCGACGATCCTTCGCCACAGCCCACGCGGGCCCTGTGAAAATCAAGAACCGTCATCGCTTCCAAAGGCTGCCCATGACCCACCAGGGCCGCGTTATCCCCTATTTTCAGGGACACAATGCGTTTGCTGCGGAGGTTCTCAAGGTCCACTTCATAAAGGAAACCCTTGCCCTCGGGCGCAGTCTCACCGGCCTGTCGACTCAGGAAATAAACAAGCTTCCCGTCCTGAGCAAAGTAAAGTTCACCGCTCTCTGGGTTCGCAATATAACTCGTGCAATCCGCAGGTTCTGGAGTCGCAGCTGCCGGTCCCGCCGCTTCGGACACGGGCGGTTTATGTCCAGGCGCCGGAGTTTTACCGCGCGGCAACGCTCCATCATCGCTCTCGGCCTTGAGCATTGTCATCCATCCCAGGACTGGGACACAGAGCAGGCGAACAGTCCAATTCATCTGTTAATCACTCCGTCCTTGCCGAGATCATCCGGCCTGATGCGCTTGATGATCCGGTACAATTCTTTGGGAGGCGGGGCCAGGGGATCACGCGGATACTTGGGAAAAAGTATCCAGCCATCCACCGGAGCCTTCAGGGATTGACCTCGATGGCTCCCCACGGCTTCACCTGCGGAAATCGCCTGGAAATTCACAAGGCCTTCACGCAGGGCCATCCCCTCTTCAAAGGGAACCACCGCTCTCCACGTATACAGTTCAGGATTCACCGTTGGCCGTTTTTCATGGGCTCCCGTGAAAAGTCCCACAGCATATTGTACCGCGGACAGAGCCACTTGTAAGCCGACACCGGCATGATAGGCATCAAAACCCTTCTGGCCCAGCTCTATCGTGATGCCGGTGCCGCCGCGGTGATTCACATATTCATCACTGCACATGCCGTCTTTCGAAAAACCAAGGCCCCAGTGGGTCACGATGGGAATCTGCTCATGCAGAGCCGCAGCAAAATCAAAGGAGCCTTTGGTATACGGAAAAATAAAGAAGGGTCGATGCGAAGGTTCGATCGTCTGGTGAAAGTCGAGGAAGAGCGAGGTCTTTTCCAAAAGAGGTTCGAGCGCGCGGGCCCGCTTTTCCTCCTCATACTGCGCGGCCGACTGTCCGAACGAGCGATTCAGATCGCGTTCGGTGAAACGTCGATCGGCTTTCACGCCAGCCGGATTTCCGATGGCGAAACCCATGGAAAAAGGCGGCTGGACGATACCGCTTTGCAAAAGTCCGAGGAAGGTATTCAGCACATCAATGCCGCCGACTTCGTTGCCGTGCGTGGCCGCCTGCAGCGTCAGGCCAATCGGTTTGGGGCCTGTGACGGAAGGCTTTGCGGGATGCCAGACATAGGCCAGCGGGGCCACTTTTTCGAGTTTATGAGCGAGCCGTTCAAATTGCTCAAGAGCCTGCATATTCCTGTCAGCCATATAACGCCTCTTTGCGACTGGGGGACACCGGAACCAAAGTTCCAGACAAGGTACACGAGAGGCGAGTCCGGGCTCCAGAATTTTTCCGGAAACACTACGAAGCGGTCTTGTTTCGCTTCGAAAGCTGGTCCTCGATCTGCTCCTTGGTCTTCAGCGCCTTCTCGAATTTATCGTTCATTTCCAGGCAGCGCATGACGTAGTCCAGGGCGATTTCGTAATGGCTTCGCGTCTTGAAGCTAAGGTGGGCCAGAGCTATATTATAAAGAATTCGGTAGTTTTCCTTATACTTGGGATAGAAGCGCAGGGACCTTTCGTACTCCATGATCGCTCCTTCGACATTGCCGGCCTTGGCCAGAGCGACCCCTTTGTTGTTATAGTGGCGAACCACCTCCAGGGGGTCGGTCGTGTCCTTGCAAAGGTTGATGGCATGGTCATCAAAGCCGAATTCCTGCAGCTTGGCGAACATATCGAACTTCACTTCCGGCTGATCGGGATGGTAACGGATCAGCTCCCGCATCTGTTTCACCGACATATCCGGCTTATTTGCAGCCAAATAGGCCATGGCCATCTCGTTGATCCGCTGGATATTGTTCGGCGCCAGTTTATCCGCGTGTTCCATGTATTTCAGAGCGTCGTCATGTCGACCGAGCTTGAGCAGCAGACGTCCCTTGTGATTGATGGCATTCAAGTTCTCGGGCTTCTGCAAAAGGATGCCGTCCACCACATCCATGGCCTTGGCCCAGGACTTCTGCGCCTCGTACATTTCGCGCAAAAGATCATGACCGCGCGGGCCAAGATCCTTGAGGTTGGTCTTGACGAAATCAATGGCGTTTTGCACCGTCTCGGGTCGGCTCGCCAGCTTCATGGCCTGGGCGGAAACATCGACGAAACGCATCCGCCGTGCGCGCGTGATCATCGCCTTTTTCAGGATGGGCAGGATATGAATGGGATTGAGCGGCTTATAGATGACTTCGATGTCATCCAGCTCCTCGATCAGCTTGGCCTGACCGGAATCGTGACCATCGCGGTTGCCGGCGACCAGAATGAAGCTGGCATTGCGCTTGTCGGGCATATCGTGATTGCGCCAGCGCTGGACGAGGACGAGACCCGGCAGTTCTTCGAAGCCAAGCTCGATCAGCACCACGGGGTACACGTTCTGATTGAACATATAGAGCCCGGTTCCAAGGTCGGACGCGGTATCCACCTTGATATTATGTTTCTCAAGGGCCCCCTTGATTCCCTGCCCAACGGACTTGTCAGCATCCACGATCAGAATCTTCTGGGGTAGGTCGTTGCTCACAGGAATGCCCTCGTTTTTATTCGCCTTCTGCACGTGCCTCGGGTATCAAAAAGTGTATCATAGTTCCTGGCATAGCGCAGAACGTTTTCCCCCAATTCCCCTCATGAAGGAGATTCGAATTGAAGATTGGCCTCAGCACTGGTGGTGGCGACTGCCCGGGTCTTAACAGCGTGATTCGCGCCGTGGTTCGCTACGCTGTGGGCACTCTTGGACATGAAGTGATCGGCATCGAGGATAGCTTCAACGGACTCATGGATCGGCCCTATCGGATTCGCAACCTGACGCTCCGTGATGTCTCCGGCATCCTGAATCGCGGCGGTACGATCCTCGGCACGACCAATGCGGGAAACCCCTTTAAAATAAAGGGCGGAGCCAATCCTTCGGCCTGCGATAAAAGCGCTCTTGTCATGGAAGCCTATCGGGACCTGGGCCTGGACTGCATCATCGTGATCGGCGGGGACGGCACGCAGAATATTGCGCATCAATTTACGCAGATCGGCATGAATATCGTCGGCATTCCGAAGACCATCGACAACGACCTCATGCAGGCCGATGTCACGGTCGGTTTTGAAACGGCCATGGAAGTGGCGAGTGACGCCATCCTTCGCCTGCAATCGACCGCCGAATCCCATGATCGCATCATGGTCCTTGAGGTCATGGGTCGGCATGCGGGGCACATCGCGCTGCATAGTGGAATGGCGGCCGGCGCTCATGTGATCCTTTTGCCGGAAATCCCCTTCGCCTATGATGCCATCATCAGTAAAATCCAGGAGCGGCAGAAGCAGGGTATGAACTACAGCGTGATCGTCGTGGCCGAAGGCGCGATGGAAACCGACAGCGAGCCGCTTTATAACGCGACCAGTCCGGGCAAGAAAAACCTCGGCGGTATTGGTCAGATCGTGGCGGAAAAACTGCATCAGCTGACAGGTATCGACGCGCGCATCACTGTCCTGGGTCACATACAACGCGGCGGCCAGCCCTGTCCGCGGGATCGCGTGCTCGGCACCCTTTATGGTGTGAAGGCTGTGGATCTTGCGGTGAACAAGGATTACGGCAAAGTCGTGGTCATGCATAAGCACGAGATGAAGACAGTTCCCTATGCTTCGGTCGCAGCGAGTTTTCGGCCTGTCGCGCAGGATGATATGTATCTGCAAGCTGCAGAAGCGATCGGTATTTGCTTGGGAAGATAAGAGAGAGAAGAATAAAGGCAGGAAAGAAACTGGGGATTAAAAAATCCCCAGATCTCAGAGCTTAGCGAATGCGGCCACCGCGTTTGCCGTGCGAACTTGCAGCCTTGCGGCGAACAACGCGCAGTTTTTTCTTGGCGCGATATTTTGCACTTTTGTTGCGTTTACGAGGCGGGCGATTTTTACGTACGTTGGCCATTGGTCTACTCCATAATATCTTGCCGCCTCGGCACACAGCTGAAGCTGGACTTTCTTTTTTAAGGCACGCACAAACCCAAAGGCACGCGGGCGCCTCAACAGAGAGCAAAACCTAAGGGGGAAGACCCCCAAAGTCAAGAGCTTTTTGCCTTTCAGACTAACAAGTTCAGTTTTTCCCATGGGTTAATTGCTAACAGCCTCGATTTGCGACCAATTGCGACCAGTCTCGTGTTGAGCCGTACACTCCTCCCATTTCTGGTGCGCCACAAGAGTAAGTGCTCCCTTGTTACGTTTAGCATAGGTATTGATGGACTCCCGGTCTGTATTCCCTAAAAGCTGCCCTGCAACTGCAAAGTCACCATGGGTACAATCAAGCACCTCTCGGGTCCAACCATGTCGCATGACATGAGTCGAAGTGTAGGGGAGACCAGCCTTCTCAAAGGCAAGATTATACCTAGCCTTTATGACGTGATACTTAAAAAATGCCCCGGATTCGTCATGAAAAACCAAACCGCGCTTCCCTTGTCGATACAGTCTTTTCAACGCATGAAATGTTTGTGGGAACATTGGCAGCTCTTTAACCCCACCCGTCGACTTGGAGTTCTTGAAGCCTGCTTCAATCGTGGGTTGACCGCCTTTTTCCTGCCGATTTTCCACATATCGAACAATTTGTATTCTCGACTCCTTGGGGTCACTCCAGTTAAACCGGATATCTTCCCAGTGAATAGCAGCGGCTTCCGAAATTCTTAGAGCCGAAAAATACTGCAGAGTGGCCAAGACGGAAAATAGGTGCCCGTCCTTGAGCTTCTCCAACTCGTCGCGAAATATATAAAATTCCTGCTCTGAGACATCCAACTTCTTAGGTGGGCGTGAGACGTTTAATTTTGCATCCTGGAGATGGCGCTTTCTGATTGGATTCCGATAGACTGTGTCCTCATCGTGATATTCACCATAGTAGTGAAATATGACTTTAAGAACATCCAGCTCACCTTCAAATCCTGTGCGCTTCTTAGCTTGAGGATACTGTCCGATATTCGACTTTCTGTCTGCCAGCCATTCATCAATGACTTTTGGACTTACTGAATTTATCGGATAATCCATCAGCATCTGAAAGTGGCGTTGAACTATCTGATCATAATGCACCCTGGTGCCTTGTCTCAATCCAGGAAACTTTCTGACTTTCCATTCCTCGACTACTTCTCGAAATGTCGGCCCCTGAACGCCTGATGTCGCATTGGAAACGGCCGGAACATGCTGAGGATTCTTATCAATAAAAGATAACCAATCACGCGCATGTTCAAGACTTTCAAAGTATTCTGAACGTCTGTTTTTTCTTCCGAAGGAGTCTCTCTCATACCGACGAGCAAAGTATAGCTTCCCTCTTTCCGGCGGCCTATATTCCTTCTTATTTTCATCCCAGATCAGAATTTTTCGAACATTTGGGGCTCCTGGAACGGGAGGATACACGCGATCTTTACCCTGATAGACTTTAGGATTGAACTTTTTCATTGAATGAATCTCCGTTGAAGCCATTCTTCAACTTCGATCACTCGAAATCTCACTGCTCTGCCTCGCCGCTTATACGGCAGTCCTTCCTTCATGTACTTGTTCACAAAGCTGAGTGACATACCGAGGTGCGAAGCCAGCAATTTTTTCGTTATCCAATTGTCAAAGATCTGCTCTGCGTGGCTAACCGCCACAGAGCCTTCTGAACCTGATGTTTTCTTTTTAACAATGGATTCCATTAACGTCGATTTCTTTTTGACTATCATAAAAGGCCAATCCTTTTTGTGCTTCATATTCACCACTTGACAATACTGCAGCGGATTCAGCAGATGCCGCAAACTGCCCTTCAATGCTTGTTTAGTCTCATGATTCTTCAAACTTCAGTTTCGACTCAGAGTCTGGTTCCACGGAACACTCCGCGTTGCTATGGAAGCCTGACCCGTCAATTATATGCTCCACGGATTTGATCACCCATTCTCCATCAATGCCTACACCAAGCCCGCGAACATCAATCCTCCGCTCAGCAGCCAGCTGCACGTTCCCCGCTACGGCGAGCGTCAATGTCTTGCCTCTTCGAACAACCTCACGGAATTTCGCTTCGGCTGCTCTACGCGCATCGGCTTCCGTGATCTTGTTATACTCAAGCTCAAGGACTACTCCCTCATTGCCGTACATGACAAAACGCTTTTCCGCGGCTTCATGGTCATACCAAAAAGCGCGCACTCCAGTGTAGCGCTGCGTTTGGTCTCCCGAGTATTCAAAGCGGATTGGGTTTTCGATCCTGATTGCCTGATTGGTCCCGCTCGGATCCCCGCCCTTGTCTTTCGGCGTAATCATGAGATAGCGGCCACTGACCTTCACGGTATGATCGAAGCGACGTCCGAGACGGACTAGAAACGCGATATCGGATTCGGTCTGATCCTCGTGGTCAATTGCGACCGACTTCAGCTCATCAAAGACCATGGGCTTCAGGCCATTTCGCCTCGCGATCTCCTCGGCGATCGCTCCAAGTGTAGTCCCATCCCAGGACTGCTCGCGTTGGCTCTTAAGCGCAGCACTCGATTCCATCGCCGCAGCCTCAATTTTCAATGTCCGCCTGCCGTTCATGGAAACCCCAATGTGCTTCGTCGTGAATTTTCCAACTGTGGTCAGTACATTGTCATATCCAAGAGCGACCGTGAATTCGAGACCAGCTGCTGGCCATTCGATGCCATCGTCCACTAGTTCAAGGGTCATGGAATCAGATTTCCAGCTCGCTTCGTCCCGGATCGTCAGCTTTTCAAGACGCGAGCGAATTTGGTCTGTGAGATCGCCGTTTTTGGTTTCAATGCGAAAATTTGGAATCATTCGAATATCCTTATGCTGCCCGTAACGTTTGTTGGTCTTTTCAATTCAGGAAGCGTAATCACGACCGGCTTTGACAAGGGAAGCACTTTTCCGAGATCATCGAAGAAACTTAGTAAGCTCCAGTTCGCCCGGAGAACAGCTTCAAGCGCTCCGGGCAGATCTCCATAGTGGTTCCAGCAAATCTGATCCAGCTCATCACCCTCCTTAAGCAGATACTCAGCCATAAAAATCCAGCTCAAGCGTGAACTCAACTTTGAGGGGAACGCCCTCACCGATGAAGATCGAGCGTCCCTCCTTGATCTTTCGGATGATCCATAGTCCAAGGTTCTCGCCTACCTTGGTATCAGCATAGATAAGGCGTAGGGGTTTTCCTGCGGCTGCCATATCCCGGAGCTTTTTCAGCTGATCGAAGCTTCCGGTGAACGCAGGATGGGATACGCCGGAAATTGTCATCCTGTCCTCATGAGGCTGGCCTTTTTTGTCACCAATGAACTGTTGGATAGGAGCGGCACCCAGCGGATCCTGCCTCACCCAGCGGTAATCCGTTTCCCGCTCAATTCTGTCCGGTGTGAGAGTCTGAAGCTCGAAGCTGAAGTCGCCTAGCTTTGCAAAGACCTGCTTTCGAAAAAAGGGAATGGGATCAAAGGCCATCAGCTGACCTCCACCGGGTCGAGGAAGGAAAACGATGGAGCGCTTCTGAAAGCCGTCTGAATTTCGCTCTTTATTTTGCTCGCAACTTCCCGTGGTGCAGACGAGCCTGCGTCCACATGAATCGTAGCGTTGATCGTGATGACATTGCGCTGGGTCACAGGCTCATTACCGCCGACACGATCAACAGCCGTAGGAACTCTCACGGAATCAGGCATCGTGAAAATGTCCGAGAACTCTTTTTTACCGGCATCCCAGGTATCAGAAATCCACTGGGGAGCCGCCTTGATTCCATCAGCTGCAGAATCAACCCACGGGAACATCACCTTGATATATGGCTTCACAGCTTCATAAGCACTTTTGAAAAGTCCAGTGAACTTGTCCCACATGGTCTTCAGCCAGCCTTGGCTGCTGATCTTCTTTACAATCCAGTCCCATGCGGCTCCTATCCCAGTGGCAATGGACGTCCAAGCTTCGGTCACCGACTGCCTGATCCCGGTCCACATTTTCTGAAGCTTCGGACCGATCGTGCCCCAGTTTTTCCAGATGAGATACCCGCCAGCTGCGATCGCCGCCACGGCCGCAGCAATGCCCCACCCCACTGGACCCAGTCCCATAAGAGCGGCGCCAACCGCTCGCGCGGCTCCCGTAAGAAGAGGTCCGGCTCTCAAAAGCCCTCTCCATCCTCCCATGGCACCCGCCTTCAGGAGCCTGCCACCCCACCTGCCGGCAACTTTGGCTTTTCCCCAGCCTTTCTTCACACCTGACCTTGATCCACCCCAAAGCAGCCCGAGGCCTTCGGTGAGATAATTTACTCCGATCCCGGCTCCGGTCCTTAGCCATCTCATGCCATAGGCGCCCATGGTTCCAGGAGCAAACCAGCCGGCCACAGTTTTCCCTGCACGGAAAAGATCAAGAACGCCCGAGAGCGAAAACTTCAGAAGTGCCATGGCACCATTAAACGCGAAGAGGCTGCCGACGCCGATCATGATGTTTTTTGCCAGTTCCTTATTCGATTTCAGCCATTCGCCAAGGCCGTTCAGAATTGGTTTCAGCCAAACGACCATGTCACGCAGTATCGGTATGAAGGCCTCACCAAAGGTGATCATGATGTCATTCATACCGCCTTTGACTTCATCGAGCTGGGCCGCGGTCGACGCACTTAACTCCTTTCTGGTTTTTTCCATGGTCTGCGATTCCTCGAGCGATTTCAGAAGCTGATCAGAATTTTTCCCGCTCTTCGAAAATTCCTGCATCAGATCAGCCGCCCCTTTTTGGGTGCGGGAGAAGAAAACCTCGATGTATTTCAGCTGCTCCTCCGCGGGGAGAGTCTGAATCCGGGTCCTAATTTCCTGAGTCAGTTCATCAGCGGTCTTTGATCCACCCAGAGCTTTCTTTCGATTAATATGCAGGCGCCTAAGTGCGGCTGCAGCGGCTTCGCCCTCGCCTGAAAACTCCTCGGCCCTCATGTCCTCCAGCCTGGGATTCAGCTTCAGCTCGCTGAAAATTCTTTGAATTTGAAGGTCAAGAGCTCGTCCCTTAAGGCCTTTCAGTGATCCGGCCAAGGCTGAAACAATCCCCCCGCCACTCATGGCATGGTTGACGGAGACACCCAAATTTTCAGCAGCTCTCCGGAGATCCTTTTCAGGCATTTTCAGAAGGGACTTGCTTAAGGAGTAATAGGCCGGCGAAAGTTCAAACGTCCGCCGCATGAGTTTCAGTGAACCATCCGCCTCTGATCTGAAAAGAATGGAAGCCGACGGAGCGTGCTCCTCGCCCGCCAGAGCCTTGGACACGGCCGCTCGCTTGGCTGTTCCGACGCCTTTCATGGCGACGTTCATGTCACGGATGATGTCCATCCAGTCGCGCATGTTGTTATCCTTATCCTTGACGCGGACCTGCATTTCCTCCAGCACCCTCTGAAGTTCCTTTGGGGATTTGGCCATTCGAAGGAAGATAGAGCGCATCGCGGTACCAGCCATGGATCCCTTGACTCCACTATTATGAAGGACTGAAGATGCTGCGAGCGTCTGTTCAAGACTTGACCCGACATCGACCGACGAGGCGGCCACGTACTTCAGCATCTCTCCAAGGGATTCAAGACTGGAGGCGGATCCGGAGTAGGCAGCGGTCAGCGCATCCCCAACCCGCGCCATCTGCGAGACATCAATATTGAATCCCTGAAGTACTTCGCTTGTGATTTCTGCGGTTCGAGCCAGAGAAGTCATGGAACTTTCAGCGAGCGCCAGCATGCTGGGCATGACCGCGATAATATCATTCGTTCTATACCCAGCAGTGGCCAGCTCATTCTGTGCTTCGGCCACTTCCTTCGCTGTGTAGATGGTCGAGGCGCCGAGGTCGCGCGCCTGCTGCTTGAGGCGGGAAAACTCCGCAGCGTTTGCTCCTGACATGGCTTTGACACGAATCATGGCCTTTTCAAACAGGACGGCCTCACGAATGGGGGCAGTAAACATGAAGCCACTGCCAACAGTGAAGTAAAAATGACTCATTGCCTGCGAGCGAAGATCCTGAGCACGATTGCGGAGTCGCCCCAGCTCCTCCTGCCGCTTCTCAAGTGCAAGGCTCTTTGCAAGCTCGGCGTTATGAAGCCGCTGAGACTCAGTCAGGTCATCGACTCTGTGCCCCTGCTTTTCAAGAGACCGCGCGTATTTTTCACTTGCTTCCCTCGCGGTTTCGATCCGCTTTTCCGTGGCGGCGATCGAGGAGCTGAGATGCTCCTCTTTTTTCTCAAGCTGCTCAAGACTCCGCCCGGTTTCCTGGGCTTGCCTGGCAAAGGCCTTTTTCGCTTCGGTTGCCTCTTTTTCCGCTTTCTTCGCAGCATCGAGTATCTCGGACGATTTGCGGACCTTCTCCTCAAAATCAGCGATCTGCTTATTTTGAGCCTCGCTGGCCGCAGTCATGGCTGCCTTCTGATCAATGAGCATTCTGTTCAAGCGATCAAAGCGTTCCGCTGCTGCCTGTGCGGCCGCAGCGGAATCGTGGGCTGTGGCTTCGTAAATATGCATCGCATCAGCCAGCTCCTGCGCCTTGGCGCGCTGCTGCTCAAGCGCGCGCGTGAGGCGGGCGATCTCCCCTGCCGGCGCACCGGATGCCAGAAGACCTGCCAGCTGAGTCTCCTTGCTGGAAATTCCCGAATCAAGAGTGGCAAGATATTGCTGTTTGCCATCAAGTGTTCCCTTGGCACCGGCAGCCACCCTTGCTGCACTTTTTTTAGCACTCTCCAGATCCTTCAGTTCGGTTCGCTGCTGCTGTAAAAGTGCAATCTGTTCCTGGCTTGGCTTTCTCAGGGCTTCGATGGCCGCGCGCTCCCGCTCCAGTTCCTGCCGATTGGCTGAATGAGCCGCTGTGGCCTGCTCAACCGAAGCTCTGGCATCGTCGATGGTTTTATCCAGCGCGGCGTGGACATTGCGCTGATAGGCGAGCTGCATACTCACCTTTTCAAGTTCGCCCTTTTGAATACCCAGCGTCTGATTGAGCTGAAGAACATCCTCCCGAATTCTCTGAAGTCCGGAAAACTCCCGTGATGTGCGGGAAAGGGCTTTGATGGATCCGCGAAGATCGGCCATCCTTTGATCGGCTGTGCTAAATGAACTTTTGAACGATCCGTCTAATGCTGCCCGGATCAGAACACTCACCTGGCGCTTCGACATTTATAAGACTCTCCCGTCTGCCATCCTTTTTTTCCTCCCTGTTTTCATCCAGAGCTTCCAGCCACTCCCTGAATTCCTCAAGGGACATGGCCATGGTCTCCGAAGCGTTGAGGCCATATCTTTCTCTCAATACGGCCACCGCGCGGAGCATTAGGCGGAGCGCTTCGTCCGGTTCAACTTTTTTCCGGATTCTGCCTCCGGCTTCTCAGGGACTCCCTTTGGATTCTGGAGTTTTCGGATGAGCAGGACGATTTCATCCTTATCGCAAATTGCCAGCTCGTCGACGGCCTCAATTGGAAAGCCATTGCAGTAGGCTTCTATCAACATCCGCTCGCAATGAAGCTCCAGCTCCCGAAAACGGACAAGAGCCTCCCCAGGAAGACCAAGCGCATCATCTTCAACGAAATCATCGCTGGAGAAGTTTTCTTTTTTGAATTCAGCCAGCATTTTTCCAATGCGAATGCTGACAAGCTCGTGCTTGACCTGGGCAGCATCAGG